>JAYTZB010000649.1:0-4409 GCA_043742085.1 Polyangiaceae bacterium | reverse complement strand
CCGAACCTGGTCCTCGGCGCGAAGGATTCGACCGGACGCGACCTCGTCGACGTCAGCGTGAGCGTCGACGGCGAAGCGCTCGTGAAATCGCTCGACGGGAAGTCGGTGACGGTCGATCCGGGACCACACACCTTCAAATTCGAGACTGCCGGAGCGAAGGCCGTTTCGTCCACGGCAGTCATCAGAGAGGGCGAGAAGACGCGCGTCATCGCGGTCGTGTTCGACGACATGGCCGGGCCAGCGGCTGGGTCTGCAAGTCCCACCGCGGCCGGCGGTGGACACACGATCTATCCCTGGCTCGTGGTCGGGGCCGGCGTTGCAGCGGTCGGCGTCGGCGCCGTGCTCATCGCCACGGCGCCCTCGCTTCCGCCGAATTGCGACTCCAGCTCGGTGACCTGCAGCAAGCTGGTAGGTGAGAGTGATGCCGACCTCGCGACCGACAAGGACCGCGCACGGAGCCACGACGTGCGACCCATCGAAGGGCTCACCGTGGGCGCGATCGGCCTGGCCGTCGTCGTCGGCGGCTTGCTCTGGCACTTTCTCGAGCCGACGAGCACACACGGCCGGGCGACGACAATCCTGAGTCCGTGGATCGCGGGCACCAGAGGCAGAGCATCTTTCCTCACGTCGTTCTGAGCAGCCGACGCCGCCCCCGCAATGGCTTGGAGCCTGACGTCTCCATCGATACGATCGGTCGATGACGGTGAGCGGCGTTGAGAAGCGTTTTTTTCCGGCTCTGCTCGCCGTTGCACTCGTGGCGATGGTCGTTGCCTGCGGGCGCGTCTACGGGGATGGCCCGGGTGGAGACGTCGTCGACGGCAGTGCCGACCAGGGTATGGCTACGAACGAGAGCGCGAGCGACGCAGGGTCGGGAGCGGACACCGACGCGGACGCCACCGCCAACGACGGCGCGGCGGTCACTTGCTCGAGTGCGGCGCCCGGCTGTACAGGCCTCGTCCTGGCAAACGTTACAGGCAGCCCAAACTCGGTGACGCTCCTCGGCGACGCTCTCTACTGGTCCGATCATTCCACGAAGACCATCCAGCGGATCCCGACGCAGAACGGGTCTGTCGGCTCGACGGCGCTGACGTCAGCGGGCGGCTTCCCCTCCCGACTCACGAAGCTCGGCGGTCAGCTCGCGTGGTTCGCGGACAGTTTCGCCGGAACAGGTACCCCGCCACGGAAGGAATCGGCGGATGGTGACACGCTGAAGACGTGCTCGCCGGTCGGCAACGGCTGCACGACGAGCAGCCGAAGCGTGATTGGCACTTCGGCCCCGGCATCGGATGGGAATGGCGGAATCGTCTTCGGCACCGTCGACGGCACGACCGCTCACGCGATTCGGATCTCTGACGATTTCACCATCACGGCAGTCCAGGACGTGACCGGAAGCCAGCCCGCGCTCGTCGACACCACCTACGCCGTTGGCCCTCGCCTCGTGTGGTTCACGTCGACCATGGTCAACATCTGCGCGTTCGCTGACTGCCCAGGAACACGCGCCACGATCGCGACGCTCGCGGGCAGGCCGTCCGCGTCGGCAGCGGGGGACAGCGCGGTGGTTTGGGTGAGCCCGCCTCCTTCGGTCACGATCAAGGCGGCGACGGGGATGCCTGTGGGCGCGGTCTACCCGGTCGATACGCTTCTGACAGCGACGGATCCCGTGACGGCGGTCTTGGTCGACGGCAACTACGTGGTCTTTGCGAGCGCCGGGAATCATGGACCGGGGCTCTATCGATGCCCAATGACCGGTTGCAATACGACGATACTGCCGGAGCTCGTCGCTCGAGGCGGCGCTGACAGCGCGCGGTTCATCGCTGCGGACGCGCACGCGTTCTACTGGTTCGTGATCGACAACAGCGGTCTTGCGTTCACGGTCTACCGCGCTCCCCGATAAGGTCGTGAGTACCGAGCTCGGCGCCGCCGTCGTCGCCATTGCGCGGATGGTCTTGCTCACGCGGTCGCTCCAGTAATAGACACCGTTCGCGAGTGCAGACCACGTGGGTCTCCAGCTGTCACGGCGACGACATCTGGCACGGGGAGGCCGTCCGCGGACGGACGTGAACCGCTATTTGTCGCCGTAGCGGCGCCGAGGTCAGGGACGCCCTCGACGCCGCCGTCAGCGCTTCCAGCTGCCGTGCCGTAGCGGCCACCGCACGCAGAGAGCAGGAGCAGGAGCAGGAGCAGGAGCACGCGCAGGAGCAGGAGCACGCGCAGAGGTCGTCCCATGAGTTGATTTACCTTTCCGTCACGCTGTTCGAGCGGTGTCTGACAGGCGCGTCTCGATCGAACGTCCTGCGGACCTCTACGATGCGTACCCACCGCAAGACGGGAGCCCGTCGCGCGCGTGCCAAGGTGCGTGGCGCCGAGCAGGCTCGCGCGCGGCCCATGGTGCGTCGCCGACCCGGGCCGCAGCACTCTCTCTCCCCGGCGTCGCGCCGTTCGCGCTCGGACGACGTGACATCGCTCGGGGAGGACGCGGCTTCGAGCACGCCGGCTCACCGAAGAGTCGGTCCGTTCCGACGACCGCGACGTAGGCCGGATCCGGGAGCAGTCACGGATCGCTTGCGGCCCTCCGCGGCGCCCGACGACCGACATGGCTGAGACGTCGAGGGATGCGGGGTCTCGCGCTCTCGCACCACCGGCACGCTCGTTGCGTCGAGTGTTCCCGTGACCAGCGAGAGCTCGTCGCAGAGGAAAGGTCGGCGCATTCATGAAATCCATCGTCTTCCACGCTTCAGTCTTCGTCCTGGCAGCCGCGGCGTTCGGTTGCTCGGCACCGCCGGCCACGAGCAATGCGCAAAGCGGGAGCTCCGCGAGCACCCCGTCCAACGTGCACCCGGTGCCCGTCGGTGATTTCTACACTGCGTATATCCATGCAGACCACACGCAAACCCAGTGGCCTTACCCGCAGGAGCTCTACGACTCGACGTGCGGCGGCGGCTACGCGCTCGACTACGAGATCCACTTCTCCAACATCACGCCGGACCGGCTCACGGTCGACTCGGTGACCATCACCTATCACGTGGCAGGCGACTCATCCGCGACCCCAGCGCCGAACGTCACCGGGCTCGTCCTCAACTTGTCCGGCCGCCGGCACTTCTATGACAGCTGGCGGCTCGGCCGCGACAATTGCGGGCCGAGCGCGGCGCACGTCGAGGGACAGTCGTGCACGTTCGAGATCCACGCCGACATACCGGTCGCGCCCGACGCAAACTTGATCCTCGAGTACTCCGCGGCCAACGGCGGCGTCAGCGGCGACACGAGCGACCTCGCCTGCACGCAGCAGGACGGCTTCGTCTTCCCCGTCCGACCATGACGCAGCTACGGCGCTGCCGGTGGCACATCCACGTACGGCTGGCACGTCACGCAGACGTAGGCGGTGCGCGCTCGTTGCGTGAAGCGCTGGACGTCTCCGCCACACGAGCGGCACGTCCTGCGGCCGTAGACGTGGACGCTCTCCGCGCGGGGCACCCGCTTCCTCGGCACTGCGAGCGTGAGCCCGTGCGTCGTGACGATGCGCTTCTCCTCCACGCCCCGTCGCAACAGGCCGACGAGTAGCGTCCAGAGCGCCTCGGCGACGTCCCCCGAGAGCGTGCGCGCCGGCGTCGATGGGTGGATCTTCAGGAGATGGAGCACCTCCGCGCGATAGACGTTGCCGACCCCGGAGACGACGCTCTGGTCGAGGAGCGCTGCACCGATGGGCGTCTTCGATCGCGCGAGGTAGTCGTAGAAGGCCTCCGGCGAAGCGTCCTCGCGCAGCGGATCGGGCCCGATGCGAGCGAGGATCTCGGCCTTCTTCTTCGGCGTCACCAGCTCGCACGCGGTCGGACCGACGAGATCGATGGTCACGCTCTCACCCTGGAGTCGCATACGCGTGGAGTCGCGCGGCGACGGCGGCGGGTTCTTTCGGCGGTAGAATCGCCCGAACAAACCAAGGTGAACGTGGACGGTCCGGCCGCGCTCGAACACGTAGAAGAGATGCTTGCCGTAGGCCTCGACGCGTTTCAACTTCACGCGGTCGGCGCGACCGACCAGCTTCGTCACGTCGAAGCGCCCCTGCGGCGAGGTGACCCTGAGGCCCTGGCCGGCTAGCGCTCGCTCGTGATCACGCGCCGCGCGATGGATGGTGTGACCCTCCGGCATGCAATGGGACTGTGGGGCCAGTCTCGCGCCCGAACAAGCCATCGACTAGATTGCCGCGATGAACGAGCTCAGGCGCGCGCTGAACGCGCACAAGACAGACGAGGCGGGTCGGCAGTGGCTCTTCGTGCCGTACGACCAGCTCACCGACACACTGGGGCCGCTATCGCGCAAGGATCCGCGCGAGCTCGGCATCGTCGTCGTCGAGTGCCCGGGCAAGGCGGCGCGTCGTCCCTATCACCAGCAGAAGCTCGCGCTGGTGCTCACCA
>JAYTZB010000648.1:0-2365 GCA_043742085.1 Polyangiaceae bacterium | reverse complement strand
GGCGCGCTCGTCGTGATGTGGAACGCGCTGCCGATGCCGGTTCCGGTTACGTTGGCGGCCGTGCTCGTGAAGCCCGGCGTGACGCCGGGCGGACAGCTGGCGAGCGCGTTGCCGAAGCGGCTCAAGAAGACGATCGCCACCTGGCCGGGCGGCAGCTCGCCGTTCGTGAGCGGCGCATACGAGATCGACTGGCCGGTGCCGGAAGGGATGCGCGCCATCGCAGCGACGTCGAGCGCCTGGCCCGCGCGTTCGACCGTGATCTTGACGGGCGTGACCCACGTGTTCGCGATGAACGCTGCGAAACACCCGCCGACGCCCACGTTGATGATGTCGGGATGCGCGACGTAATAGCTGCAGCCGATGGTGCTCTTGTTGGCATCGGCGCTCGCGCACGCCGGAACGCATACGCCGCCGGCACATCCCTGATCGGGTGGGCACGTCTGGAGGATGTGATTGTTGCTGTCGAGGACGTCGCGAAGGTCGCCCGAGCACGAGTTGCCGACGCCGGGTCCCGTCTCGCCGCCGACGAAGCCGCTCGTGCCCGACGAGCCGTCGCCGAGGTCACCGCCGTCGTCATCGCCCGGGAATGCCGAGCGCGTCCCCGACGATCCGCAGCTCGCGACGCTCAGCGCGACACATCCGACGACGAAGGGAACGAGGAGGAGCAGGCGCATGGAGCAGCGATTGTAGCAAGGCGCCGCCCCCGCGCAGCGATCAACCTTGGGTGAGCGAGTCAGCGCGTTCGCCGCGCAGCCTTTCGCTGCGCTTCGCGCCCGCGCGGAGCGTCTTCCGCCTGCTGCTCTTGCTCGGCCCGCTCGCGTTCCTCGCGCTCCAGCCAGGCCTCCGGCGGCTCCCATCGATCCGCTTCTTCCCGTGCGCGGCGGCCCGCCCAGTCCTCGGCATCCTCCGGATCGTCGCGTTCGGCAGCGCGCATCGCCTCGCGCTGCGCCTGTTCGGGCGTGACCGCGCGGACCCGCGCGAGGACGTCGTCGTCTCCGATGCCCCGCGGCGCGGTGTCCGGCTCGATCTCGTCCTCGCCCGCGAGGCGTCGTGACGCGCGCTGCATCGCCGAGCCCGCGCGCGAGGCCGCGCCGCGACACGCGTCGGATGCGCGCTGCAGCCCCTTGCCGAAGGCGAGCGACAGGAGCGACAGCAGGAGCGGAACCACGATGCCGACCGCGAGCCACACCGCCAGCCGCGCCACCATCAGACCGAGCCAACCGAACACGCGCAGCGGAAAAGGCGTGCGTCGCGAGGCGCGCAGCGCTCGACGACGCGCGTGTCGCGACGGCGGCGGCCGCGTGCTCCTCCGCGGGGAGACGGAAGCAGACGCAGCATCAACACCACCACCGCCGCGCGCGATCGCCTCCGCCACCGACGAGGCGCGCGTGTCGGGATCGGGATCGAGCATCGCCTCGAGGGTTCGGACGAGCGACGCAGGCGTCGATGATGGAACCGCCTTCGCGACGTCGATGCCCAGGCCCTTGTGCGGGAGATCCTCGGGCTCGCATCCGGTGAGCATGGTCAGCGCGGTCGCGGCGATTCCGTAGACGTCCGATGCGGCGGAGGCGCGGCCCTGGAACTGCTCCGGCGCCATGTATCCGAAGGTCCCGACGATGGTGCTGCCGCCCGCGAGCTTCAGCCGATCGCGCACGGCGCCGAAGTCGACGAACGCGAACGACCCATCCGGACGCCGGATGACGTTGCCCGGCTTGAGGTCGCGATGCACGACCGGCGGCGCTCGAGAGTGCAGGTACGTGAGCGCGCGTGAGGCGTCGGCGAGGAGGCGCTGCACGTCGGACACGCTCGTGCGAAAGCCCTTCTTTCGCAGCTCCGCGAGGCTCTCGCCCTCGATGCGTTCCATCACGAGGACGAGCACGCCGTCCTCCTCGAAGTGCTCGACGTAACGCGGGAGGAGATCGTGCTCGAGCGACGCGAGCGTGGTCGCCTCACGCTCGGCGAGCTCGACGTCCTTCCACGCCTTGGCCTTGCCGACGCGGAAGCGCTTCAGCGCGACCAGGCGACCGACGCGCTTGTCGACAGCCTCGAAGGTCTCACCCTGCGTCCCCTCCCCGAGGGGCCTGACGATGACGTAGCGGCCTCCGCGGAGATGGGTCGCGGACACGAGCCGAGGATAGCGCCAAGCGGGGCAGGCCGGCGTGGCACGTTCCGTGGATCCGCCGCGAGCCATGACTGCCTCGAACCGCCCGACCGTCGCGCTCGCATCGATAGTCGCTCTTGCCGTAGTCCTCACGACGGGCTGCTACGGCAAGGCTGGTCCGGATGGGTTCCTGCTCGCGACCGCGGTGGTCACCGGCGCCGTCGTCGTCGCGGCGAGCGAGCACGCCGAGCACGAACGCGAGCT
>JAYTZB010000647.1:0-2269 GCA_043742085.1 Polyangiaceae bacterium | reverse complement strand
GGAGCGCCGAAGGGTCTGCTCGCAGGGCCGGACGGGCGCACGCTCGTTGCTCGGTGGCGTGACGTGTTCGCCGAGTGCGGCGTGCCATGCGTGCTCGTGGGCGCGCATCCTGCGTACGCTGACGAAGGATTGACCATGCTCGCGGACGTGACCGTCGACGCAGGTCCGCTCGCCGGGCTCGCCGCGCTCTTCGAGCGGAGCCGCACGATCGCGCTCGCAGTCGCCTGTGACATGCCGTTCGTATCGGCTGCGCACGTGCGCATGCTCCTCGATGCGCCGCCCGCCATCGCCGTCGCGCCGAAGCGCGAGGGGCGCTGGGAGCCGTTCTTCGCGCGCTACGACGCGACGCGCGCGCGCCCCGTCGTGGACGCGAGGCTCGAAGCCGGCGCTCGCTCGCTCCAGGGCCTCCTCGATGCGCTCGGCTGCGCGGAGCTCGAGCTCGGGCCTGCCGGCGGTCGCTTCCTCGACGACTGGGACACGCCCGCCGACGTCACGCGCTGAAGCTGCGGCGCCGCATCACGTTGCGTTGCCAGACGGCGTGTGCGAGCACAGACGCATGAAGCTCCGTCTTCGTGGCAACTCGCTCCGCCTTCGTCTCACGCAGCGGGAAGTGAACGATCTCGTCGCGATCGGCGCGGTCGAAGAGAGGACTGCGTTCGGTCCGCATGCGCTGCTCTCGTACGCGATCGCAGTGGGCGAGGGATCTGCCGTGAGCGCATCCTTCGACGCGGGCGCGATCCGCGTCACCGTACCTCTGGCCGAGGCTCGGGCGTGGGCGACCAGCGACCGCGTCGGCATCGAAGGCGAGCAGGCCACGGCGGAAGGCGAGCCGCTGCGCTTGCTGATCGAAAAGGACTTCGCTTGCCTCAAGCCGCGCACCGGTGAGGACGACCGCGACGCGTTCCCGAATCCAAACCCGACCTGCTGATCCGCAGCCGAGCGCAGCGCACCGCTCAGTCCACGATGCGGTGCGCGCCAGCGTAGACGACGAAGTCTTCGCCGCGCGCGAACCCGACGAGCGTGCTCCCCGCGCGCGTTGCCACGTCCACGGCGAGCGAGCTCGACGCCGACACCGAGATGACGATGGGAATGCCCGCGACCACCGCCTTCTGGACGATCTCGAAGCTGGTACGCCCGCTCACGACGAGCGCGTGGTTCGACGCGGGGAGTCCCGCGGCCAGGAGCGTCGCGCCGATCACCTTGTCGACCGCGTTGTGTCGGCCGACGTCCTCGAAGGTAGTGACGTGCTCACCCGCGAACGTGACCAGCGACGCCGCGTGACAGCCGCCGCTCCGAGCGAACACCGGCTGGCGCGCGCGCAGTCCGCCGAGGGCATCGGCGATCGCGCCTCGCCGCATGGCTCCGCCGGGAGCCAGCGGCGCGCAGCGCTCGAGCAGATCGTCCACTGTCTTCCGCCCGCACACGCCGCACGCCGACGTCGTCAACGTCCCGCGTCGCGCCATCGGCTCCTCGGGGAGGCGAAGGCGAGCGCCCGCCGCCGGCGTGACCTCGATGGTGTTGCCGTAGCCCGCGTCGCCCGGTCGACCGCAATGAGCGATCGAAGCCACGTCGTCGAGCGCGCCGATGATCCCCTCCGCCCACAAGAACCCGAGCACCAGCTCGCGGTCGTGACCCGGCGTGCGCATCGTCACCGCGAGCGTGTCGCCGGACACGCGGATGTCGAGCGGCTCCTCGACGACGACCAAGTCTTCCGTAGCGCCCGCGGTCGGGGCTCCGGCGCGCCGTACGCGTGTCACATCGATGGACCGAAGAGGCTCGCCGCGCATCATGAGCGGAGCAGGCGCGGCTGCGTCGACGACCGCTTGGCGCCGTCGCCGCCTTCAGGCAGCACTGGCGCCGCGTCGTCCGACGCCTTGATGGTGATGCGGATCGACTTGTGCGCGGGCTGGTTGCTCTTGTGAGCAACCTGTCGCACCGGCACGAGCACGTTCGCCTCCGGAAAATACGTGGCCGCGCTCTTCCTCGCGATGGGGTACGCGACGGCACGGAAGCGGCGGGCCACGCGCGTCTCGTCCTCGAAGTAACTGGTGATGTCGACCAACTGCCCGTCGGCGAGCCCGAACGCCGCCAGGTCGTCGGGGTTCACGAGGATGACGCGCCGCCCGCCATAGATGCCGCGATAGCGATCATCCATGCCGTACACGACGGTGTTGAACTGATCGTGCGTGCGGACGGTGGTCATGAGCAGCTCGTCGCTGGCGAGCGCGTGCTTCGGGATCCCGCAGACCGTGAAGCGCGCCTTGCCCGT
>JAYTZB010000646.1:0-3815 GCA_043742085.1 Polyangiaceae bacterium | reverse complement strand
CGACGACACGACGCCGGGTAGACCATGACCATGACCGTCGGTGAGCCGAGCCTCGAACTCCACGACGCCGCCGGGCGTGGCACGACCGCCTATGCGCGTCGCGGTCACGAGCGGAGCGATCGCGGGCACCACCAGGATGCGCGCGCCGAGCACGCGCGCCTCGTGAGAGCCGTCGGGGAGCGCGACCGAGACGTCCCACGTGCCGGCGGCGGCACCCGCAGGCACCGTGATTTCCCCGCTCGCGGTGCCATCGGGCCGCGCGTCGATCCACGCCGTCGCCGCCAGATCGAAGTCACGAGAGCGAAGCACCACGCTGTGCGCGGAGGCGGTCGTGCCGTGCGCAGGCACGATGGTGATGCGTACCTTCTCGCCCGGTCGCGCCACGTCGGGCGTCACGTGCACGAGGCCGGCGGCATCGCGATCGATGGGCAGGCAGAGCGTGAACGGCTCCTGCTGCGCGCGCAGCGCCTCGAGTGGACGCGTGGGCCGGATGACCACCGCCGCGGCCACGCCGCCGGCGCATGGACCGACATTGCGCGTCGCGCCGACACCCGCGGGCGCGTTCCACGTGAGCTCGGCCTCGCCACGCTCATCGGTGGTGACGGTGGCCGCGAGCCCATCGGCCGCGACGCTGAACGATCCGGCGATGCCTGCGCCGTGGCCGTCAGTGATGGTGAGCATCATGCGCTGCGATAGGCCAGGCACGATGGCGGGCGACTCGGCGACGAGCTCGGCGGACGCATTCGGCGCGCCGACCGCCACTGCGACCGTACGCTCGAGCGCGTGTCCCTCGACGGTCGCGCGTGCCACCAGCACCATCGACGTGCCGGTGCTCTTCACGAGCGTCGGCGCGTCGCGCGTGCCCTTGACCTCGCCGCCGCCGTCGGTGCTGGCGCGAATGCCCACGCGATCCCAGTCGGCGTCGCTCTTGGGCGGCGCGGTTCCCTTGGGCCCGATCCAGTAGCGCAGGGCGTGCTCGATGACCGGCTGCCCGGTGGCGTCGCGCAGTCTGATTGCAAAGTGCACGCGATCGCCGGGGAGCACGCCCGATGCTGGCTCCTGCCATTCGACGCCCATCACCGGGGTACCGGGCTGCTCCTCGCGAGGCGTGAGCGTGATCTCGGCGGCGCGCACACCCGGCGCCTCGGCCTGCGCGCGCAGCGTCCATTCCCACGTGGGCTCGTCGATGCGCGGGATCGGCACACGTGCCATGACGAGGCCGCCGCGATCGGTATGGAGCGTCTCGCTGTGTCGCGGAACGCCGCCTTCGAGGAGGGAGACCACGACGCCCGCACCCGCCAGCGGCTCGCCGGCAATGCCGACCACGCGCACCCACGCCGAGATGGTGCTGGTCGGAACGACGCGTCGCTCGGCCGTGTGCAGCTCGACGGAGGCGGTCGCCCCACGCGCGATGGCGACGCTGCGCGTGCGCACGTGGCCTCCATGACGAACGGCGACGAGGAGCTGCAACGTTCGCGGCAGCCCGCGTGGCACCTCGATCGAGACGCGCGCCCGACCTTCGGCATCGGTCGTGGCCTGGATGCTGGGCGGCGGCGGCGCACCGTCGAGCTCCTCCGGGTCCCAGCCGATCTCGAGGACCGCGCCGGCGAGGGGCACGGCATGCGTCACCGTCGGGAAGCCGTAGGCCTTGGCGGTGAGCTCCAGGATCCCGCCCGGCGCGGCGTTGGGCGCGACGTGCAGGTACACGTCGAGGCCTCGTCCCGCGGGATCGGGCGGCAGCGCCTCGACGTCACCGGCGAAGAGGACGCCGACGAGGAGAAACAGGAGAAGGACCGCGCGAGAGCTCCGCTGCACGCCCGAGCGACACGTGGCGTTGTCGGAGGTTCCCGCCCGAACGGCGAAAGGAGCGCCGTGCTCGACGCGCTACGCCGCGATCCCGCGCGAGCGCAGCACGTCCTTGAGCGCTGCCTGCACCTCGGGCGCGGTCGTGAGCATCGCGCTGCGCGCGAGCTCGATGAAGCGCGCGCCGCGCGAGCGCTTGAGGCCGTCGAGCGCTGCCGCGCGATCGGCGGGAGCGCCGTGCTCGAGGATGCCGAGGAGGAACTCCGCCGCCTCCATCGTGTCGACGCGCGCGAGCGCACGCAGGGCCGAGGCGCGCACCTGGGGCTGCGCGGACTCGCGGACGATGCGCGAGAGCGGATCGAAAGCGTGCTGGAAATACAGGCTCTCCACCGCCTTCGACGCCTGCTCGACCACGGCCGGATCCGAATCGCGGAGACCAGTGCGCACCGTGACGAAGCTGCGCTTGAAGAAGAGCTGCTGCATCGCCGCGAGGACGGCCACCTTCACGGGACGCTCGGCGCGCGTGAAGAGCTTCTCGAGCGGAGACAGGACCGCGTAGAGCTGGAGCTGCGCGAGCTGATCGGCGAGACGAACCCGCGCCGCCGTCGCCGGACCGCTCGCGTCCTCGGGGCGGCTCTCCACGGCGAACGCGGTGAGGCGCGCGAGCATGGCCTTTCGGCGGATCAGATCGGGCCAGCGCTTGTCGAGGAGCACGTCGGCGCATGCCTCGGCGGCGCTGCCTTGCTGCTCCCACTCGATGAGATCGACGTGCCAGACGTCGGGGAAGTGATTGTCCTGGCGAAGGTGGGAAGGTAGCGGCGCGGTGTCGATGGCCTCGTCGCGAACCCCGTCGTAGCGCTTGGCGGCGCGCGCGTAGTGCTTCTTGCGCTGCTCCTCGAGGTCCATCATCGCGAGGTCGCCGTAGAGACCACCGACGCGTGCGTAGTGACCGACCTCGCCGAACGCGAGGATCGCGGCCAGCAGCGCGTTCTCCGCGATCTCCGGCGGAGCGCCGCGCTCGAGGTGCTGCTTCGCCACGTCGCGCCAGAGCTCGGCTTGCACGACGACGTAGTGCGCGGACGCGCTCGTCATGCCGAGGACGCGCGCATAGTCGGCGGCCTCGCGCGCGAGCGTGGCCGCGGCGGAGAGCTCCTTCCTCTCCTTCGCGGCCTGCAGCGCGTCCTCGAAGTACTGCAGCGCGAAGTACTTGAGATGGTCCTCGCGCAGGATGCGGATGCAGTTGACGAAGCCCTCGAGCACGTCCTCGAACATGCCGCTCTCGCGACCGATCTGGACGAGGACCTGGAAGCAGTCGAACGCGCGCTCGCGCTGGCCGACGCTCTCGAAGTAATCGGCGGCCTCCTCGAGGAGGCGCACCGCGGAGACGTTGGCCTCGCGCGCTTGCCGGTTGTCGCCGCACTTCTTCGCGCAGCGCGCGAGGTTGAACTGAACGAGCGCGCCGTTGTAAGCGTCCGCTCCACCGCCGACCACCTGCGCAAGACGCGACCACAGAGCGCGAGCGCCGCGCCAGTCGTCGGCCTTCTCGCGGTAGATGGCGGCGGCGGCGACGAGGCCTGCGTTCTCCATCTCGCGCGCGGCGCCGGCCATGTCGTTGTTGGCGGCGAGCGTGCGGGCGCGATCCACGGAGGGGACGCCGGGCAGCATCGACATCGCGCGTTTCCAGCCGTCGTTCTCGGAGAACGCCATGTACCAGACGACAGTCAGCGCGCTGCGATGGTCGCTCCGGCGTGCCAGCACCTCGGCGAGCGGACGAAGCACCGACAGGTAGTCATGCTCGGCGACGTGCGTCTGGGCGGCGGCCGAGACGAGCGAGTTCGCGGCGTCGTCGAGGTCGCCGCGGGCCAGCGCCGCCCGGGCGCGTTCCCGCAAGTGGTAGAGGTCGTCGAGCATCGGGGAAGGCGGTGGAAGCTTACGGTCGGGGGTGGCGAGCGGGAAGGGGTAAGCGGCGCTACATATCAAGTGTCCATGAGCCGGCCCACGCAGCACGAGGC
>JAYTZB010000645.1:0-4360 GCA_043742085.1 Polyangiaceae bacterium | reverse complement strand
TCCAACCAGGCGTTGCGCATGGCCATCGATCTAGCGAAGCGGTACGGCGCGTCGCTCACGCTCATGCACACCTACGAGATTCCTGCATACGCTTACCCGGGGATCGAGTTCGCGCCACGGGAGCTGTTTGCGGTCGTTGCCGACGCAGCAGCGAAGCAGCTCGATGAGGCACTCGCCGAAGTGAGGAAGGAGCTCCCGGCGGCGCACGCGATCCTGAAGAGGGGCTCTCCCTGGCGAGAGATCCTTGCGACGATCGAGGAGACGAAGGCCGACCTCGTGGTCATGGGCACCCACGGCCGACGTGGTCTCGGGCGGGCAATTCTGGGGAGCGTTGCAGAGAAGGTTGTCCGCGTGTCGCCGGCGCCCGTGCTCACGGTGGGTGTGCGAAGCGAAAGCTGACCGTGATCCAAGGCTCGACCCGTGCGACCAATCGACGCAACCGAGGGACGTCGATGAGCGTCGTCTT
This sequence comes from Polyangiaceae bacterium, assembly GCA_043742085.1. Classification (GTDB taxonomy): domain Bacteria; phylum Myxococcota_A; class Polyangia; order Polyangiales; family Polyangiaceae; genus Labilithrix. Next base: position 3,894 of record JAYTZB010000645.1, on the reverse strand, counting down.
GCTGGTGCCGAGCTCACCGAGTCTTGTACGTCTCCAGAACTCTGATGTAGTTCGCGCGCACGAGCGAAGCCGGATCCGCGACCTTGAGCTGGCTCATCGCGCCCTTCATCTGGGTGACGGACGCGTAGTCGCGCGCTTCCAACCACTCGCGGAGCTCTGTCACCAGACGGCCGAGGTGCGCCGGCCCGTGGTCGAGGACGGCTGACGTGCTCATCACGGCATCCGCCCCGGCAAGAAGGTACTTCACCACCTCGACACCCGAGCGCACCCCGGTCGTCGCCGCGAGCGACGCCTTGATGCGCCCCGCCAACACGGCGATCCACAGCAGCGGCAGCCGGATCTCGCTCGCTGTACTGAGCTCCAAGTTCGGCACGACCTCGAGGCGCTCGAGATCGAAGTCTGGCTGATAGAAGCGGTTGAACAGCACGAGCGCGTCGGCACCGGCCTCGTCGAGCCGGCGCGCCATGTTCCCGAAGGCGCTGAAGAAGGGCCCCGTCTTCAGCGCGACGGGGATGGGGACGGACGCTTTGACGGCGGCGAGGATGTCCACGTAACGCTGCTCGACGTCGCGGCCGGTCACGTCCAGATCGGCAGCAACGAGATAGACATTGAGCTCGATCGCCGATGCTCCGGCCTGATGCATCTGCTTCGCGTAGTCGATCCATCCCTCGTTCGTGATGCCGTTGAGGCTCGCGATGACCGGCACGCGCACCGACTCGCGGGCCCGCCGGATCAGCTCGAGGTAGCGATCAGGGCCCACGCGATAGGCGTCCACAGGCGGGAAGTAGGTGAGCGACTCGGCGAAGCTGTTGCTGCCCTTCGACGACAGCGCCTCGAGGGCCTCCTGCTCTCCGCGGATCTGCTCCTCGAACAGGGAGAACATCACGATCGCCGATGCTCCGCCGTCCTCGAGTCGCTTCACGCCGTCCGTGTCCTTGGAGAGCGGCGACGCTGACGCGATCACCGGATGCGCGAGCCTCATGCCCATGTACGTGGTCTCGAGATCGACCATGCTCATCCGCCTCGGGTCGCCATCTCGGCGTAAGTCTTCCACTTCAGCGTGACGGCATCCTGCGCGAGACCGAGCAGCCGCGCTGCCTCGCCGGGATTCTGATGGGTCAACATCCGGTAGCGGAGCTCGCCGTAGGCGTACTCGCGGAACGGCACCGTCGGCTGGGGCGAGTCGAGGACGAACGGATTTTCTCCAGACTTCCGCGCCATGGGGTCGTAGCGAACGAGCGGCCAGTAACCACAGTGCACGGCAAGCGACTGCTGGTGGAGCCCGCGCTCCATGTCGATGCCGTGCGCGATGCACGGGCTGTACGCGAGGATGAGCGAAGGTCCCGGGTAGGCCTCGGCCTCACGGAAGGCGAGGAGCGTCTGCTGCGGATTCGCGCCTAGGGCGACGCGCGCGACGTAGACGTTGCCATACGAGATTGCTTGCAGCGCGATGTCTTTCTTGCCCACTTGCTTGCCGCCCGCTGCGAACTTGGCGACCGCGCCGAGCGGCGTCGACTTGGACGCCTGACCGCCCGTGTTGGAGTAGACCTCTGTGTCGAGCACGAGGATGTTCACGTCGCGACCGCTCGCGAGGACGTGGTCCACGCCCGCTGAGCCGATGTCGTACGCCCAGCCGTCGCCGCCCACGATCCAGACACTGCGTTTCACGAGCGATGCCGCAACCGACCGCAGGGCAACGACGTTGGGAGCCGACGAGTGCTCGAGGCGCTGAAGCATCGTGCGCACGCGCTCGCGCTGGGCGCGTATGTCTCCTTCGAGGACCTGCGCAGCGTCGAGGATTTCGTCGACCAGCACGGGGCCGATCTCGCTCGCGAGCTCCCGCGTGAGGCGTGCGGCCAGGTCGGCGTGCTGGTCGTTGGCGAGGCGGAAGCCGAGCCCGAACTCGGCATTGTCCTCGAACAGCGAGTTCGACCACGCAGGGCCGCGACCCTCGGCGTTCACCGTCCACGGCGTCGTGGGGAGGTTCCCGCCGTAGATCGACGAGCAACCGGTCGCATTCGCCACGAGCAAGCGATCGCCGAAGAGCTGGGAGAGCAGCTTCAGGTACGGGGTCTCGCCGCATCCCGCGCAGGCGCCGGAGAACTCGAAAAGCGGTTCGAGGTACTGCGTGCCACGCACGGTCGAAAAGTCGACGCGCGAGCGATCGTTGATGGGCAGCCTCTCGAAGAACGCGATGTTCTCGCGCGCTGAGTCGAGGAGCGGCTCGATGCGAGCGAGATTGATGGCGCGTTTTCGGCTCTCGTCCTTCGCCTTGACGGGGCAGGCGTCGACGCAGAGCCCACAGCCGGTGCAGTCCTCGACGTAGGCCTCGAGCGTGTACCTGACGTCGGGGAAACCGCGTGCGTCGATGGCTGCGCTCTTGAAGGCCGCCGGCGCACCCTGGAGGTGCGACAGCTCGTAGAACTTCGCGCGAATCACCGAGTGCGGGCAGACGAACGCGCAGTTGCCGCACTGAATGCAGAGGTCGGGCTCCCAGACGGGCACGAGCTGCGAGACGTTACGCTTCTCCCATTTCGTCGTACCGCTCGCGTACGTGCCGTCCGCCGGCAGGGCACTGACGGGGATCTCGTCGCCGCGACCTTCCATCATCAGCGCCGTCACCTCACGGACGAACGGGGGGGCCTGACTCGGCACGACCGGGAGCCTCCGCCGCAGCGACGTGACATGATCGGGCACCTCCACCTGGAATAGTTGCGACAGTGTGTGGTCTACCGCGGCGAAATTCTTCTGCACGACCTCGGCGCCCTTGATGCCGTACGTCTCCTCGATCGAGTGGCGGATCTTGGCGATGGCTTGCTCGCGCGGAAGGACGCCGGAGATGGCGAAGAAGCACGTCTGCATGATGGTGTTGGTCCGCGTGCCCATGCCCGCCTCGCGCGCCACCTTGGACGCGTCGATGACCCAAAGCTTGACGTGCTTGTCGACGATCGCCCTTTGCGCTTCCTGCGGGAGCTCCGCCCATACCTTGTCGCGCGCGTGGATCGTGTCGACGAGCAGAGTCGCGTTCGGGGCCGCGAAGCGAAGGATGTCGAATCGCTCGAGGAAGCCGAACTGGTGGCAGCCGATGAAGCTCGCGGCCTTGACCAGATAGCTGGAGCGGATGGGCTCGGGGCCGAAGCGCAGGTGCGAGGTGGTCTGCGAGCCCGATTTCTTCGAGTCGTAGACGAAGTAGGCCTGCGCGAAGACGTCGGGGTCTTCGGCGATGATCTTGATGCTGTTCTTGTTCGCGCCGACCGTCCCGTCCGAGCCAAGCCCGAAGAACATGGCGCGGACGACCTTGGGGGACTCGATGTCGAGCGCCTCATCGAATCCGAGGCTCGTGTGGCTGACGTCGTCGTCGATGCCGACCGTGAAGTGGTTCTTCGGCGTCGGGCTCGCGAGCTCGTCGTAGACAGCCTTCACCATCGCGGGCGTGAATTCCTTCGACCCCAAACCGTAACGACCGCCGATCACGCGCGGAAACGGAGACAGGGTGAGGCGACCGGCCGCGTGCGCCTCGGCGAGCGCGGTGACGACGTCCATGTAGAGCGGCTCGCCGATGGCGCCCGGCTCCTTGGTGCGGTCGAGGACGGCGATCGAGCGCGTCGTCTGCGGGAGCGCAGCGATCAGATGCTCGACGGAGAACGGCCGATAGAGGCGCACAGCAACGACGCCGACGCGCGCACCGCGTGCGTTCATCCACTGCGCTGTCTCGCGCGCGGTCTCGACCCCGGAGCCCATCAGCACGAGGAGGCGCTCGGCGTCCGGATCGCCGAAGTAGTCGAAGAGTCGGTAGGCGCGCCCCGTCACTCGGGCAAACCGCGCCATCGTGTCGGCGACGATGGCAGGCATGCGCGCGTAGAACGGGCTCACCGTCTCACGCGACTGGAAGAA
>JAYTZB010000644.1:0-3537 GCA_043742085.1 Polyangiaceae bacterium | reverse complement strand
TCGGCGGTGCGTGCGCCTTCCTTGCCGTCGCACGCGGGCTTGACGCGCTCGCTCATCATCTTGGTCCACTCGTCATGCGCGATGGTCTTCGAGGGGAGCGCAGTGGCGGCGACGCCCGGCGCGCCGTTCGCGGGGAGGCGCTCGCCTTGCGCCGACTCCACCTTCGGAGGTCCGCCGCAGCCCGCGGCCATGACGGCGACGAGAGCGAGGGCGCACGACACGGACGAAGCAGGCAGAGAGCGAACGAGGGAGGAGGTCATGCTCGAGGTCGCGTGCAGCTCTCGTGCCTTGCGGTTCCGCGACGCGTCACCGCAGCGCTAGCTCCAGCACGGGTGAATCGCGCCCTTTCGCGGGCGGCGCCTGGGCCGAATGCCACGGTCGCGACCGTGAGCGCGCGCGTATGCCACACCTGGCTCGCGAGGGTCGGGCGTCTCGTCTAGAGCTCCTCGGCGTGCTCCGCCATGAGGAGGCCGAGCATTCTCATGGCGACCAATGGCCCGTACAGCGCAGCGACGCTCCGCGCGACGACGCCGAGGACGGGCACGTCGAGCGCGGCCGCGGCGGCCATCATCCCGACGCACACGCCCGCGGCCACCGCGAGAAACACGACGGTGACCGCGTAGGGCCCGGGGATGCGCGCGATGAACGAGAGCCCCGCTGCCGGATTCAAGACGCCGAGGCAACCGTCCGAATGCGCCGCGACGACCAGCGCCGCCGGCAGATAGAGGACGCCGCCGGCAGCGAGCACGTAGAGGAGCCATCCGAAGGTGCTCGTGCCGTTTTCTCCGAAGACGCCTCCGTCGAGAGCCACCTGCACGGCCAGCGCGGGCGCGAAGGAGACCACCAGCGCCGCCACGTACTTGATGAGTGGACGGAACCACAACGAGTAGTCGGCGAGGTCGGACGCCTCGACGTTCATCTCCGCCTGCCCCTCCGCCGTCGAGCGCAGCACGGCGAAGAGGAAGCCGAGCTCCGCCGATACCGCGATGAGCCCACCGACGATCGGAACGAACCGCAGCACGGTGGTCGCGACGAGAACGACGGCGACCCACAGGAGCGTGGTTCCACGAAACGGATACGTGAACGCCCCGGCGAGCACCACGGGCAGCGAACGCAGGGCTCGCGACACCTCGAGGCGCGGTGGATCCCCGCACGATGGGCACACCTGGACGTAGCCGCTGCCGGCGCGGACCTGGCGCAGCTCGGACGAAACGAAGTTGCGATCGCAACGGTCACAGCGAAACGTCTTCGTCGCGCCCGCGCCCGCGCTCGTGGCAGCCCCCATGCGCATCACCGTAACCCAGAAAGCGACGCGCTCCTCAGCGACGACGCGGCCCGCGCCCGTAGGTCGGCTTCGGCCCACCGCCGGCGCCACCGCCGACGCGTGCTCCCGGTCGTGCGCCGCCTGCGCGCTGCGCGACCTCCGCGGCCACGCGATCGGCGGCGCCCTCGGGAGGCACCAGCGCGCCCGGGTGGCGACCGATGAGATCGGCGCGCCCCGCCTTCTTCAGCGCCTCGCGTGCGAGCGGCCAGTGCTGCGCGTCCCAGTAGAAGATCAGCGCCTTCATCATGCGCTTCTCGCGCATGTCGCGTGCAGTATACACGGGCTCGCCGGTCAGCGGATCGACGCCCGTGTAGAACATGGTGGTGGCGATGGCCATCGGCGTCGGGATGAAGTCCTGGACCTGCCGCGGGCGCATGTCGTTGTTCTTCAGGTAGACGGCGAGGCTCACGGCGTCGGCGAGCGTCGAGCCGGGATGACCGGAGATGAAGTACGGAACGAGGTACTGCTCCTTGCCGGCCTTCTCGCTCGCCTGGCAGAACGCGGCCGCGAAGCGCTCGTAGCTTGCGATGCCCGGCTTCTTCATCTTATCGAGCACGCCCGACTCGTTGTGCTCGGGCGCGACGGAGAGCTGACCACCGGTGTGGTGCTTCGCGAGCTCCTCGATGAACTCGGGGCTGCGCTCCGCGAGGTCGTAGCGGACGCCCGACGCGATGAAGACGCGCTTGATCCCCTTCTCGCTCCGCACCTTCTTCATCAGCTGGATGAGCGGCGCGTGATCGGTGACGAGGTTCTCGCAGATGCCGGGATGCACGCACGACAGACGGCGGCACGAGGCCTCGATCTTGTCGTCCTTGCAGGCCATCTTGTACATGTTCGCGGTCGGGCCGCCGAGATCGGTCAGCACGCCGGAGAAGCCATCCATGCGCGAGAGCTGGCGCACCTCGCGGAGGACGCTCTCCTCGCTGCGGCTCTGGATGATGCGGCCCTCGTGCTCGGTGATCGAGCAGAAGGTGCAGCCGCCGAAGCAGCCGCGCATCGTGACGATCGAGTCCTTCACGGTGTTGAACGCGGGGATCGGCAGCCGGTAGCTGGGATGCGGCGCGCGCACGAACGGCAGATCGTAGAGGCCGTCCATCTCCTTCTCGGTGAGCGGCTCGGCGGGCGGATTGAAGTAGACCGCCTCGTCGCCGTGCGGCTGGAGGATGGGGCGACCGTTGTGAGGGTTGGTCTCGTACTGGAAGGTCTTGGACATGCGCGCGAACGCCGCCTTGTCCTTCACGACCTCCTCGTACGACGGCAGCACCACCAGCTTCTTGTCGGAGACTCTCTGGGCCTGGTCGGCGAGCAGCGGCTCCCACGCGCGCCGGTTCTTCAACACGAACGCGGTGCCGCGGATGTCGGTGAGCTTGTCGACGGTCTCGCCGGCGGCGAGACGCCTCGCGATCTCCCAGGCGGGGCTCTCGCCCATGCCGAAGACGAGGAGGTCGGCCTTGGCGTCGAGGAGCATCGAGCGGCGGACCGAGTCCGACCAGTAGTCGTAGTGCGCGATGCGACGGAGCGAGGACTCGATCCCGCCCAGCACCACGGGCAGTCCCGGGAAGGCCTGGCGACAGAGGTTCGAGTAGACCAGCGTCGCGCGGTTGGGACGCATGTTGGGCTCGCCGCCCGGTGAATACTGATCCTCGGACCGCGTCTTCTTCTGCACGGTCAGCTTGTTGAGCATCGAGTCGAGGTTGCCCGCCGACACGCCGACGAAGAGACGCGGTCGTCCCATGCGCGCGATGTCGGCCGGCGAGTCCCACTTCGGCTGCGCGACGATGCCGACCTTGAAGCCGCGGCCCTCCAGGAATCGCGCCACCAGGATCGGACCGAACGCCGGATGATCGACGTACGCGTCGCCGGTCACGATGAGGATGTCGAGCTCGTCCCAGCCCTTGAGCGCCATCTCCTCGCGGGTGGTGGGAAGGAAGCGCGCACGCGGGTCGGCGGAGGCGCTGCCGCCGGACTTGCCGGAGCGATCGGGCTTCCTGCCGAGCTGGACGAAGGACTGGCTCACGGGTCGCGGGAACATGGCCTAGAAACCGCGATGGGGCCAGCGCGGGCATGATATTTCGAAGGAATGTCGGAATCCTCGAAGCACCGGAACGTCGCGATCATCGGCGGCGGAGCTTGGGGCCTCGCGCTCGCTGCCGCGGCCGCGCGCGCGGAATCGAACGTGGTCCTCCAGACGCGGCGCGACCTCGAGGGATCGC
>JAYTZB010000643.1:0-1528 GCA_043742085.1 Polyangiaceae bacterium | reverse complement strand
ACCGGGACATGACGGAACGCGCGCATGGAAGTGACCCCCGAAAGAAAGGAACGACGTCGCTCGAAGCTACCACAACGACCACAGTCGTCGTCCTCCGCGCCTGTCGCCCGTCGGGGCGACGTCGATGCGCCTCTGACCGCCGCGCCCGCGGTCAGAAGAAGTCAGAAGAACAGGAGGCAGACCGCGAGCGCCGGCAGCGTGGCCACCGCGCCGACCAGCACGAATCGGCCCACCGACACCTCGACGCCCGCACGACGCAGCATCTCGAGCCACAAGAGGCCCGCGAGCGATCCCATAGGGAAAAGGCGGGGACCGAGGTCGCCGCCGACCAGCGCCGCGAGCACCGAGCCATGCCCCGAGCCCCGAAGCGCCATCATGTTGAGGAGGCCCATCGGGTGGTTGTTCAGCACTGCCGAGCCGAGCGCGGAGACCGCCCCGATACGGAACGCGCTCCCACCTGCGTAGACGTGGGCCAGGCGATCGACGAGGCCCACGTTCCGGAGGCCGATCGAGAGCACGAGCACCGCCACGAGGAACACCAGCACGTCGAGGTGCACCTCGCGTCGCGCGACCTCTGCGGGCCGCTGGCCGAGCACGCTGCCGACCGCGAGCAAGAAGACCGCGCCGCCCGCTGCCACCGTCCATACCGGACCGCCCGCATACGACACGATCGGGTACGCCAGGACCACCGCCGCCAGGGAGCCGAGAACCAGCTTTTGTCGCCCATTCAAGGTCGCGCTGGCGCTCGCGCTCGACGGCTCGACGGCAGGCGCGACGGGGAGTGCCGAGGTTGCCGCGCCGAGCGTCTTCCGGAACAGGAGGTATGTCATGGCGAACGTCACGAGGGCCGCGGCCGCAGCCGGCAGCACCATGTACCGCGCGTATTCGTTGAATCCGATGCCCGCCACCGAAGCGACGACCATGTTCATCGGGTTCGAGACGACCAGCGGAGCGACGCCCGCCGACAGGAACACGGCGAAGGCCAGCGGGACCACGAGGGTACGATGGCGCTTCTTCGCGGCATCGACGACGAGCGGAGTGAGCAGCAAGATGGCCGAGTCGTTGTTCAGCACCGCCGCCGTGACCACGCCGAACGCGAACACGGACGCAAAGAGCTTCGCCGGCGAGCTGGCGCCGCGCGCGAACACGAAGTCGGCGACGCTGGCGAGCACACCAGTCCGCCGCGCCACGCCGGTCATCAGCATGATCGAGAGGATGCTCACGAGCGGACGCCACATCGTCACCGCCGCGCCGCCGACGTCGGCGAGGCTCACCGAGCCGATCGCTGCGAGGAACGCGACGCCGAGCAGCGCGGCCACCGCCGGCGACAGACGGAAGCGCGGACCGATGCGCGGACGCGCGACCACGAGGCCGAGCGTGACCGCGACCGTCGAGTAGGTCAGCGTCTCCACGTCCCCTGCCGTTGCACTCCGCATACCGTCCGCCGCTGGTTCACGATCGCGAGAATGCCAGGATTTACGGCCTCACGTTGTCACACGCTCGTGTCATCGACCGCGGGATGGACGCC
>JAYTZB010000642.1:0-5382 GCA_043742085.1 Polyangiaceae bacterium | reverse complement strand
TCCGTGGCGAGCGCAGGATAGGAGCCGCCGTAGTGCATGTCGCTCGAGCCTCCCGACATGCCGGTCCACACGCCGGCGCGTCCGACCGAGAGCACGTTGCGGCGGTGGATCAGGTTCTGCTCGACCTCGAGGGCGTAGCCGTCGAACTGCGTGATCACGTCGAAGCCGCCGGCGATGAGCGAGTTGCCGCACGCTGCCGCGCCGGCTGCCGTGTAGCACTTGGTCGTCGTCGCGGGCGAGTGCGAGAACTCGGAGTTGAGGATGATCGCGCATGCCTGCTCGTCGTTCGCGACCTCGGGGATCACCTGCACGGGGCCGACGCCCAGCATCCAGCGATAGAAGTTGAGGTAGCGGAGGGCGGCGATCTGCGCGTCGTAGGGCACCGTGCCCGGCTCGCACGTGTTCGCGGCGCCCGGCTTCCACACCACGGCCGGCCGCGCGGTCTCCGTCGCATAGCGCGCGCATACCTCGGACTTCGTGCGCGTCGCCGGCGGCGTCACGGCCGACGCGACGCAGCTCGTGCCGCTCGCGATGAAGCCCGGCGCACAAACGCAGGCCCCGGCGTCGTCGCACATACTGGAGCCCGTGCACGTCGGGCTGCAGGTTCCGACCGTTCCGCCGGGCCCGCCGTTGCCGCCGGGAACCACCGGCGAACCGTCGGCGCTCGTCCCTCCGTCGGTGGCGGATGCGCCTCCGCTCGAGCCCGCGCCGCTCGAGCCGGCGCCGCCGGAGCTCGCGGCGCCACCTCCGTTGGCTTCGCTACCGCCGGCGGCTGGCGGCGTGTCGCCAGCCGTGGAGCCGTCGCAACCGGCAGCCCCCGCGGTGAGCACGCAGAGGAAAGCACCCGCCACAGTCATCATCTTCGTCGTCACGTGGCGCTGGCTCGTGCAAGCCCAGTGCCGCCGCGAATACCGTGTTTTTAGCGCCATTCGCGGCGCCGATGCAGGCGCGGGCCCGCACCGGCGACCGGAATCGGGGGCGCGCCGCCACGACGGCGGCTCGCGGTCGGGTCAGACGCCGGCGGGCGCCTCGAACGCCCACGCCTTCTTTACCATGGCGTTGGTCTGCTGCTGCGCGTCGGCGGGGTGGAGCGCCTTGTCCTCGCGCAGCTCCTCGACGACGATCTTCGGGAGGATGCGGTCGACGTGCATGATCGCCTTCGTGGTGTCCGCGTAGCCGCGCTCGGCGAGCGAGGCCGTCTCGTTGTCACCGAGCGACGTCGCGGTCGTGTGCAGCATCAGCCACGCGACGCCGAGGTGGTTGAAGTACGTGTGGTCGTCGCGGAGGCTCTTCGCGGTCTCCGAGGGTCGGACGGCGTTGATGAGACCCGCCGCCACGCCGGCGATCGCCGAGACCGCATCCTTCACGGGCTGCGTGGCCTTGCCGCCAAGCGCTTCGATGCGGGTCTTCAGCTCTGCCTCCTGCTTCTTCAGGATGCTCTCGAACTGTGCGACCGCGACCTTCGCGTCCTGATGGCTGACGTTCTTGAGCTGCTCGACCTGCCGATGGATGGCCTGAGCTCCGTGCGCGACGAGCGCATGCACATCGGTGACGTACGTGGTGATGATCTCGTTTTTCTTGTCGGTGGTCATGACCGCACCGATTGCAGATCGTGCGCCACGCGATGGGGCGCGCATTCCCCGAGGATCATCTGCTGGAGCTCACACGCCCCATCGAACGTCTGTGCCCATTCGGTCACATCATGTACAAACCATGAACAGCAAGGCGCAGCTCGCGGCTCACTTCGGAGCGGCCACGCGCGTCCACATGGTGAGGAGATTGCGAACGACCGCGCCGTCGGGGTTCTTCGCGACCGGCGGGATGTCCACCTTCACGCCGTACTGCGCGTTCTTGGTGAACGGGTTTGCGGCGTCCGCGGTGCGGACCGGCACCGACGGATCGGCGGGACGAAAGCCGTAGGTCAGCGCCGATTCCTGCACCGGCCGGCTGCGCAGATGCGCGATCCACGTCCGTGCTGCGGCCCTCTGCGCCGGCGTCACCCAGTCGCCCTGGAGGATCGCGATCGGGTGATCGCTCCAGAGCGTCGTCTGCGGATAGTAGACCTTGAGGTTGCCCCAGCGGCCCTGCGCGTTCTCGAGCTGCGAGATGGCGAGGCTCTCGTAGACGACGCTGAGATCGTACTTCGACGGTCCGAAGCGGACCATGTCGGTCATGAAGGTGCCCGTCGACGTCTCGAACTTGGTGACGCCCTTCTCCACGTCCTTCACGAACGCCTGGTACTCGGGCTTCAGGATGTCGCCGATGTCGATGGTCGGCTTGCCGTAGAACTCGAGCGACATCAGGAGCAGCGCCTGGAGGCCGGAGTTGGAGCGCGTGGGATCGGTATGACCGAGCTTCACGAAGCCCCATTCGGCCTTGCCGCCCACGGCGGGCCAGCCCTGGTTCGAGGTGATGGCCTTGCGCAGCGACTTCCACGTGATGGCGCCGCCGCCCGCCTTGAGGAGCGCGTTGCCGCGATCTTCCCAGGCGACGAACACGAGCGGCGTGATGACGAGGGTCTGTGGAACGTCGTCGCCCGCCGTGGCCACGATGTTCGTCTTGTTCTTCGTGTACCAGTCCGACACGAGGAGGCTCAGGATGAGCGAGTCGGCCGGGCTGAAGACGGTCGGCTTCTCCTTGTCGTCGAGCACGGCCTGCTCGGCGTCGAGCGAGCCCTTCACGATGAGCTTGACCCGGATCTCCGGGTGCTCCTTCGCGAAGGACGCGGCGGCCGCCTCGACCCACTCCTTCTTCTCGCTCCCGTAGAGCATCGAGATCTCGGTCACGGTGGCCGGCGTCGGGGCGCCAGCATCGGCGGCGGCGGCAGCGGTGCCCGAGGCGAGGGCGCCGTCCATCGCCGGCTTGATGTCGCCGCTCTTGCCTCCGAGGCTGACGGCGATGACGGCGATGACCGCGATCAAGAAGACCGCGATGATGGCGAGCTTCACTTTCATGGGGATCTCATTTCCTGACCGGCGTCCGCGAGGGAGGCCAGTGTCTCTTCGAGCGACGTCAGCTCGCCATTCATACGATCCAGATCTTCCTTCACGCTGCCCGACAGCTCGTCCATCGCTTCGGCGTCGAGCGCGCGCATGCGGACGATCTTCGCGGGCAACCCGGCCAGCGTCGCCGCGATCCCGAGGAGGCTCGCGTTGACGCGCTCCTTCGCGCTCCCCAGCTCCACGATGACGGCGAGGTGCTCCTCGCGCGCCTTTCGGGCGGTCTCGTACTGCGCCTTCGTCTCGGGATCCTTCGAGGTCGAAACCTTCTGGCGAAGGTGCGCCACGTCTTGCTCGAGGACGCGTGGATCGATGCTGACGAGGTACTTGCCGAGCTGCTCGCTGCGGTCGGCGAGGACGGCGGCGCGCGCCACCAGCTCCTCGGCGGAGACGAGCGCGAGCGCGAGGTTGGTCTTCACCTCCTCGGACGTGTCTTCGAGGACGCGCACCAGCTCCGCCTGCGCCTCGACGATCGCCTGCACCGCGGAGCGCGTTGCCGGATCCTTCAAGCGCGCCGGCGCCGGCAACGTCGCTCGCTTCGCGCGAGCCGCCTTCTTGTCGACGCCGGCGACGTAGTCCCACGCCACGAGCGCGGCATAGGCCACGCCGCCCAGCGCGACGACGGGCCACGAGTGCAGCGCCACGGCGGAGACGGCAGCGGCGCCCACGACCGCCATGTTGATCGGTCCCGTGACCGCCTTCGCGAGCTTCTTGACGGCCTTGCCGTCCTCGCCGCTGCTGTTCGAGGAGTCGTCGGCCATCAGAAGAATGCCGCCATGTCCGCGTAGACCTGGTTGATGGTGTCGACGCTGCCCTTGACGCTCGAGCCCTTCGCGGCCTCGGCGATCTCCTCGAGCGCCTTGGGATTTGCCTCGGTCCCGTACGCGATGGTGAAGACCTTGATTGCGGCCTCGTCGGCAGGGAAGCGCTTCTTGAGGTCGGGAAGTGAGAGCTTGCTGTTCTCGTCGTTGCCGTCGGTCATGACGACGATGGCGTGGGTGCGCATGGGGTTCTTGGCCGCGCGCTCCTGGAGGTTCGTGTACGCGGCAGAGACGGCATCATAGAGCGCGGTGCCGCCGTCGGCGGTGACGCCGTCGAGACGTTGCTGGAGCTGCGCGCGGCCGCCTCCACCGAGCTTCACCGGCCCGACCGCGGGATAGACGGTGCCGTCGAAAAAGAGGAGCGTGGCCTCGTCGGCGTCGGTCAGGTTGTCGAAGAAGCTCTTCGCGCCGCGCTTCGCCTCGTCGAGGGGCTTGCCGCGCATCGAGCCCGACTTGTCGAAGACGAAGACGACGTCTGCGCCCTTCTTCACGGTGTGCCAGACGGTGAGCAGCTTCTCGAGGACGGCCGCGTCGGGCACGTCCAGCAGCGTCTGCGGCTGCTTGGGATCGCAGCCGTGCGCGACGTCGATGGGGGCCGTGATCGCGATCGAGGCGTCGCCGGGTCGGAACCCGAGCTCGAGGGCGCGCTGCTGCTGCGGCTTGGCCTTGAGGAACGCGAGGAACTGCTCCGCGGCCTTGCGTTCGCCGGGACCGACCCAGTCGGCGTCGAGGATCGAGTACGGGTGGTCCGACCAGAACGTGCCTTCCTTGGGATAGATGGCGACGAGCGGTTGCGCCGGCGGCGTCTTGCTGGAGTACGACTCGATGACGAGGTTCTCGTAGAGAACCGCCGCCGAGATGTACGAAGGACCGCGCTGGAGCATCTTCTCCGCGAAGAAGCCGGTCGACTTGCCGTAGTGCACCACGGTGCCTTCGATCGACTCGAGGAGCTTGCGCGTCGGAGCGGCGTCGAGGTCGGCGGCGTTGAGCCCGCGCGTCTTCTTCGCGCCGGCATAGGCCTCGGCGAGCACCGCGAGGAACCCCGAGTTGGAGAACTCCGGATGGGTGTGTCCGAGCTTGAAGCGCCCCCACTCCGGGAAGCCCTTCGAGCCCCAGCCCTTGGGATCGGCGCTGACTTTGAGGAGGTCGGCCCAGCCGATCGGCTTGCCCGGCCATCCGAGCGCCTCGGCCATGGGCTTCCACATCGCGATCACCACCGGCGACAGCACGATGACGTCACCGGCAGGCGCGAGCGGCTTCGAGCGCGAGGTCTTCGCGGCGTACGCATTGTTGAGGAGCGCGACGTACGCCTGCGAGGCCGGGCTGAAGACGTGAGCCTTCACGGTCCCGTTCGCGATCGCGGTCATGGCCTCGCCGGAGCCCATCGCCTTCGCGACCACCTTGATCGGGCGCCCCTCCGCGGTCCTTGGCGACGTGGCCTCGAAGGCCTTCGCGGCTTCCTCGAACCACGTCTTCTTCTCGCTCCCGTAGGCGATCACCAGCTCGAGCGGCTTGGCGACGGTCGTCGCGGAAGGCGCCGCGCTGACGACGGCGGGCGACGA
>JAYTZB010000641.1:0-2006 GCA_043742085.1 Polyangiaceae bacterium | reverse complement strand
GTGCTCGGCAGCTACAACGGCCCGATGGTCGTGGATGCCGATGCGCTCACGGTCCATGCGAACGCGCTCGAGGAGTTCGCGGTGGCAGCGGGGCGCGCCATCCTCACGCCGCATGCCGGTGAGCTCGCGCGGTTGCTCGGGACGACCAGCGAGGATGTCGAGAGCGATCGCTTCGGAGCAGCACGGGCTGCCGCGTCGCGTGCACGCGCCGTGGTGGTGCTGAAGGGCCCATACACGGTGGTGGCCGCGCCCGACGGTCGGCTCGTGGTGAACCCTACGGGCAACCCGGCGCTCGCGACGGCTGGCTCGGGCGACGTCCTCGCGGGGTTGATGGGCGCGCTGGCTTGCACGCTGCCGCCGTTCGAGGCCGCATGGTGCGCCGCATATCTCCACGGTTCCGCCGGCGACGCGTGGAAGGCGAAGAACGGCGACCGCGGTCTGCTCGCGAGCTCCATCGCCGACGAGGTGCCCGCGGTGCTCCGCGACCTGCTCGCCGGAGCGGGGTGATCGTCGATGTATCGATCGCATGGAGCAAGCTGTCCGTCGTGCCACAGCGCGCTCGCGCCGTTGCCGACGACGCTCTCGATGTGGGGATGCTTCACGTGCGGGGGCGTGTGGCTCGGGCCGGAGGCCGCCGTCCACGTGATGCGCGGTCTCAGCGACGAGATCGAGCAGAACCTCGCTGCGGCGAGCATCGATACGGCGCGTCGATCGCTGGTGCCGGCGCCGGACAGCGGGTCGCGGGAGTGCCCCACCTGCGGCCTCGTCATGTCGCATCTGCCGGTCGGCGAGATCGTCATCGACTCGTGCCCGACGCATGGCTCGTTCTTCGACCGTGACGAGGTGCAGTCGGTCGTCGACGCCTGCCGCCGGCTGCGCAAGCGTCAGTCACCCAGCCTGGGGAACGATGCGCGCGAGTTCATGGAGAGCCTGAGCGCCGACGCAGCCAAGGTGCTCGGGCTCACCTTCGCCGCGCTAGCCGAGGCGTTCGACGCGTTCCCGAAGCTCCCCAAGGACAAGTAGCGCTTCCGGCTCAGCGTGCAGCGCGCGCCTCGAGCTCCGCGGAGTTGCGTGGGCGCGGCCACGCATCGGTGGACGGCGGAACACACGGTTCCGTGTCCAGGGACGAAATGAACAAACATTTCGTGAGCATCACCCGTGGCATCACGGTTGCTCAAGCATGGTCCCGGAGGATGTCGATGAATCACCCCGCCGTTGCCACGCAGACCCGTCCCGACCGCGCCACCCGCAGCCCGCTCGTGGCCAAGGACCTCGCCAGCCTCAGGGCCGGGCTGGTCGAGCTGGTGCCGGAGCTGCGCGGTCGCGCGTGTCGTCTCGCGGGCGATCCCACGACGGCCGAGGACATCGTCCAGGACACCATCGAGCGCGCGCTGAAGTTCGCCGCACAATACGAGCGGGGCACCAACCTTCGCGCGTGGGTCTACCAGATCCTCTTCAGCGTCTTCGTCACGCGCTATCGCCGCACGCGTCGCGAGAAGAATGCGCTCCGCTCGCTCGCGACCGATCCGTGCGCGTGGACGACGCCCTCGCACTTCGCGCCGCCGGAAGCCGGTGCGTCGCTCTCGCCGACGACGAAGGGCAAGCTCGAGGCGCTTCCCGAGACGTTTCGCGCGGTGCTGAAGCTGGTCGACCTCGACGAGCTCACGTACCGCGAGGCGGCGAGCGAGCTCGGCGTACCCGTGGGCACCGTGATGAGCCGCCTGCATCGCGGGCGCAAGCTGCTGGCGTCGCAGATGGTCGAGCCGCTGCTCGCGGCGTGAACGGGTAGGGAGCGCTCGGGAGGTCAGGTCGTCGTCTTCGCGGCGCGCGGCGCCCAGGGCACGTCGGCGACGCCGGCCTTCAGGTTGGCGTGGCGTGCGAGCGTGAAGAGCAGATCGCTGAGCCGATTGAGGTAGATGACGACGTCGCTACGAGCGGGCGAGTCATCCATCGAGAGCACGCCGCGCTCGGCGCGACGACATACGGTGCGCGCAAGATGCAGCGCC
>JAYTZB010000640.1:0-2853 GCA_043742085.1 Polyangiaceae bacterium | reverse complement strand
TCCTTCTCGATGTCGACCACCTTCGCGCCGGGCTTCGCGTCATCCACGACGCGGATGATGGGGAGACCGTATTTCACGGCAAACGCGTGATCGCGCTCGTCGTGCGCGGGCACCGCCATGACCGCGCCGCTGCCGTAGCTGCCGATGACGTAGTCGGCGACGAAGACCGGGACCTTCTCACCGTTGATGGGGTTGATCGCGAAGGCGCCGGTGGGCACGCCGGTCTTCTCGCGACCGGCGTCGCTCCGCACGATGTCGCTCTTGGCGTTGGCGATGTCGGCGTAGGTCTTCACCGCGATGCGATGGTCGGGCGCGGAGATGGTCTGCGCGAGCGCGTGCTCGGGCGCGAGGACCACGTAGGTGGCGCCGGCGAGCGTGTCGACGCGCGTGGTGAAGACGGTGATCTTCTCGCCGGGATGACCGTCGACGGCGAACTCGACGTTCGCGCCTTCGCTGCGGCCGATCCAGTGCGCTTGCTTCGCCTTGGTCTCCGGCCAGTCGAGGCCCTCGAGGCCGGCGAGCAGGCGATCGGCATATTCGGTGATGCGAAGTGACCACTGGCGGATGCGGAGCTTCTCGACGGGAAAGCCGCCGACGTCGCTGCGTCCGTCGGCGGTGACCTCGTCGTTGGCGAGGACGGTGCCAAGCGCCGGGCACCAGTTCACCGGCATGTTCGACTGCTGGAACGCGAGCCCTCGGTTGAAGAGCTGCAGGAAGATCCACTGCGTCCACTTCACGTAGCCGGGATCGGTGGTGTCGACCTCGCGCTCCCAGTCGTAGCTGAAGCCGAGCATCTTCAGCTGGCGGCGGAAGTTGTTGATGTTCGCGAGCGTGGTGGTGCGCGGATGCGTCCCCGTCTTGATGGCGTGCTGCTCGGCGGGAAGGCCGAAGGCGTCCCAGCCCATCGGGTGCAGCACGTCGACGCCGCGCATGCGCTTGTAGCGGCTGATGATGTCGGTGGCCGTGTAGCCCTCGGGATGGCCGACGTGGAGCCCGGTGCCCGACGGGTACGGGAACATGTCGAGCACGTACATCTTGGGATGCCCCGGCCGGCGCACGGTGCGGAAGGTCCGTTGCTCCTCCCACACCTTTTGCCACTTCGGCTCGATGGCCGCGGGCTGGTACGGATGCTCGTCGCGGGGCGACGCGTGGGCGGGGCTAACGTGGTTTGCGTGGCTAGCGTCGTCGGACATGGGCGATGGCTCGCCGCATTTTTACCACAGCTTGCCGGTGCTGCTTCGCTTCACGCGCGGGCGGGCGACGCGAGCGGCCGGCGCGGCGGGTCTGGACACCTTGGCCGCAAGACGTGCGGCGCGATGCGCGCGGCGCTCTTCCTTCTCGCCGGTGCCGGCGTTGACGACGGCGAGCGCGCGCGCAGCGTCCTTGGCGTGGTGCTCGTAGAGCTTGGCGAGCTCGAGCCGCACCGTGGGATCGTCGACGGACTGCGCGAGCTTCTCGAAGTCGGCGAGCGCGCGGGCCTTGTCGCCGCGGGCCTTCGAGATCTCGGCGCGGGCGCGCACGCCGGCGTCGCCTGCGCCGCGCGCGAGCGCGGTGTCGACGACCTCGTACGCGCGATCGTTGTATCCTGCACGCTTGAGGGTGCGGGCCACGCCGACGAGGTCCTCGGCGTGGAGCATGCTGCCCTCGAGCGGCTCGCCGTAGAGACCGACGATGGCGGCCATGGAGACGACGTCCCACAGGTTGTGATCGACGACCCCCATGAGCGCGCGCGTGTCCCCGGTCCGGAGAAAATGCAGGTAGCACTGGCTGACCTCGCCGGAGGGCACGTCGTTCTCGCGGACGAAGCCGAGGACCTCACGCTCCACCGCGCCGAGCCGCGCGCCGAAGCCGCGTCCGTGGTGGAGGCGCCGCGCAACATGCACGAGATCGAGATGAGGCGGCTCGTCGGGGAACGCCGAGCGCCCCATGACGAAGCGTGTCCGGAGGACCGGTAGATCGAAGCTCTTGCCGTTGAAGGTGACCAGCATCGACGCCTGCTTGATGCGCTCGGCGACGCGCTGGAGGACCGGCGCCTCCTCACCGAGCTGGCGCACGAGGAGCTGCTCGCAGACGAGACCGATGTCGTCGTCCCAGAACGCGAGGCCGATCAGGAACGCGACGGTGCCCGCGCCTGGCCCGAGGCCGGTGGTCTCGGTGTCGAGGTAGAGCGCGCCGGAGAGATCGCAGGCGGCGAGGCGCGGATCGAGCGCGAGGAGCGCAAGCAGCTCGCTCGATGCGGTGCGCGCCCCGGTGATGGGGATGCGACCCACGCGATGGGCGCCCGAGAGGCGAAGCGTGCGGACGTGGAGCGGCCCGAGCTCGGTGCGCTCGACGCAGAACGGCAGCTCCGGACAGTCGACGGCGGGGAGCTCGCGCGGCGGCTCGCTGCGCGTCCGCGTGAGGATCGCGTCCATGCGCCGGCGGAGATCGTCGAGGAGCGACGGTGCCTCGGCGGCGGGCGACGCGAGGGAAGCGAACGGGACGGGAGAACGATCGGGGACGGGCACGGCCAGGGCCACGGCCACGGCCACGTTGGAAGCGGCGACCGCCGCGAGGGGCGCGGGCGCGGGACTGAACATCGGTGACGCCCCGAAGGACCCTGTCGAGAGGCGTGCGAGCCTGTTTCGTAGGGACATCGTCCCGGCACGATACATCGGTTCAGTGTGAAGCGCAAAGCCGCGACGGCCCCGGTGCCGGCTCGCCGCCCTCCGTCAGGACCCGAATCGTACGCAAGCGCGCGACATCGCTCACGCGCGCGACCGTCAGGACCCGAACCGTCGATGGCCCGGCGACCAGGCGCGGCCGGCCCCCCCCTACCGGCGCATCCCGTTCTTGGCCATGTCCGGGAGGTGT
>JAYTZB010000639.1:0-2513 GCA_043742085.1 Polyangiaceae bacterium | reverse complement strand
TCGAAGGGGCGCATCGCACACGCGAAGGTGCGCCGGCCTGCGCGCACGTCGAGCGTGTGCTCGAAGTCGCTTGGTGCTCCCGCGTCGACCGCGTCGCGCACCATCGCGTGGATCCGTGCGCCGCTCGCGGCCGTGACGACGTCGCGTTCGCTCCCCCCCCATGATCGATCCAGAATATCGCGGGTTCACCGCGGCGCTGAGCGCCAGCCGCGTCTATGCGCCGCCGCAGTATTGCCTCGGTCGCGGCAAGGCGGGGTCCATTGCCCCGCTCCGACGATCGAGACTCAGTGGTGACGGCGCATCCTCGCCAGGGCGTACGTCCTTGAGAAGTCGCTGTGCAATCGCCATCCGATCCCGGCTGATTCGTTGAGCTCGCGGGGATTCGCAACCTGCAGGCCCCGACGCGTACCACGCGATGGGCGACGACGGACACACACGTATCGATACCCGCAGCATTCTCATCGCGGCGGCGACACACTTCTCGGGATCGTCGAGGAGGTCGCTGCCGGTCCAGCCGTCGGCGGTCTTGGCGCCCCACGGAAGGTGCACCTGGAAGGCGCAAAAGCTCGTGGGCTTTCCGCCGACGTGATCGCCGACAGCTGCAGCGCGCAGAGACGATTCGCGGAATGCGATGGCGACGAGCAACGCGGCGGTCCGATGGCGGTCCTCGTCATCCTTGAAGAGCGGCGCTTCCGCTTCGACGCGATTCGCGATGGCGCGCGCGAGCTCGTCATGTTGCCGGGCGGGCGCAAGCAGCGAGCTCGCTGCGACGACCCACGTGAAGAGGACGGACATGCATTACCTCCAGAAAAAGTGTCCACCCCCCGAGTCTTGGATTGCCGAGCGGGAGCAAGTAGCGGTCCAGCGAGGCGCGGCATAGCCCCGCGGTGTACCCTCGCAGGAGCCGAAGCGATCGACGATCGCGGCCACGAACGACATGCGCAGCGAGATGGAGAGAGCATGATGCGCGGGACAGTCGAATGAACGACGTGAACGTGATCGTGGTGGGCGCCGGCTTCGCAGGTCTCTCGGCTGCGCGGGCCCTCGTGACGGCGGGCAAGACCGTGGTCGTGCTCGAGGCGCGCGATCGCGTCGGTGGGCGCGCCTTCACGAAGGTCCTGCCCGGCGCGGGAGCTCCGTGGATCGACGTGGGTGGTCAGTGGATCGGACCGACGCAGCACGAGATCACCGCGCTCGTGCGCGAGCTCGGCGTGAGGACGTTCCCGACGTGGACGCGCGGCGACAACCTGGTCATCGTGAACGAGAGGGCCAAGCGCTATCGCGGGACCATCCCGCGCGTCGCGCTGCTCAGCCTGCTCGATCTCGGTCAGGCCCAGTGGCGTCTCGAGTCGATGGCGAAGCAGGTTCCGCTGGACGCTCCGTGGAACGCGAAGAAGGCCGCCGAATGGGACGCGCAGTCACTCGGTGACTGGCTCGATCGCAACGTGAGGACGAAGACTGCGCGCGCGCTCTTCGACGCGGGCCTCGAGACCGTGTACGCGGCGACCGGTCACGAGATCTCGCTCCTCCACGCCCTCTTCTACGTCCGCTCCGGAGGAAGCCTCGACATCCTCCTCGGCAGCGAGGAGAAGAAGAACGGCGCGCAGGCCACGCGCATCGTCGGCGGCATGCAGCCCGTCGCTTCGATGCTCGCCGCGTCGCTCGACGTGCGCCTCTCTCATGCGGTGCGCCGCATCGAGAACGGCGAGCGCGGCGTCATCATCCATCACGACGGCGCCGGCGGCTCGCTGCGCGCCGAGCGCGTCGTCATCGCGATCCCGCCGAAGCTCGTTCCCGAGATCCGCTTCGAGCCCCAGCTCCAGGGTCGGCGGGCCGAGCTCGTGAAGAGCATGCCGATGGGCGCGGTCATCAAGCACACCGCCGTCTACGACAAGCCATTCTGGCGCGACGACGGGCTCTCGGGGATGGTGGTGAGCGACACCGGACCGATCCACGTCGTCTTCGACAACTCGTTGCCCGACGGCGAGCACGGGATCCTCATCGGCTTCTCCGAGGCCGCGCAGGCGAGGAAGCTCGGCACGCTCGGCGAGGACGAACGGCGCGATGCGGCCGTCACCTGCTTCGCGCGCTACTTCGGCGAACGCGCGCGGAGGCCGACCGCCTACCTCGATCATGTCTGGGAGCACGATCCATGGTCGGGCGGTTGCTACGGCGCGTTCATGCCGCCGGGCGTGTGGACCAGGCTCGGGCCGACGATCCGCGAGCCGCAAGGCCGCATCCACTGGGCCGGCACCGAGACCGCGACGGTGTGGAGCGGCTACATCGACGGCGCGATCTCGTCGGGCAAGCGCGCTGCCGCGGAGATCCTCCGCGCGTAGCTACTTCTTCTTGCGCTGGGCGACCGGAATGACGAAGCGCACGGACGTGAGCACCTCGTTCACCTTCGCCACCTTGTTGTCGGTGAGCTGCAGCGTGCGGCCTGCGGTCAGCACCTCTCGCTCGGTGAGGTCGGCGCTGCCCTTCGGGTAGACGATCCAGATCCCGCCGTCGTC
>JAYTZB010000638.1:0-1920 GCA_043742085.1 Polyangiaceae bacterium | reverse complement strand
ACGCGCGAGGCCGAGAACGACCGCGACGCGTCCGGTGCCGGCGGCGTGCGCGAGGCCTTCGCCCCCACCATGACCGCGGTCGAGGCGCTCGGCCCGTTCAAGAGCTCGGTGGTCCTCGCCATCCGCGGTGACGCGGAGGAGCTCGTCGGCCTGATGTGCGTCGCCGACGATCGCGTCCGTGATGCCTTCACGCCGGAGGAGATCGCGCTGCTCGAGACGGTGGCCGCACAGATGGGCGTCGCCATCGCCAACAGCCGCATCTATGCACGCATGAAGGAGCGCGATCGCCTCGCCGCGCTCGGCTCCATGGCGGCCGGGCTCGCGCACGAGGTCAAGAACCCGCTCGGCGCGATCAAGGGCGCCGCGCAGCTGTTGGAGGAGCTCGGCGTGGGCGCAGCGGGCGAAGATCCGCAGACGAAGGAGTTCCTCGGCATCATCCTCGAGGAGACGGATCGATTGAACCGCGTGGTCGGCAGCTTCCTCGACTACGCGCGACCGCACGCCGGAAATCCAGTGCCCGTCGACGTCAACGCCGCCGTGCGGCGCACCGTGCAGATCCTGTCCAGCCAGCAACCGGAGGACGTCGACGTGAAGCTCGAGCTCGCGGACCCGATGCCCCGGGCGAAGATCGATCCCGAGAAGCTGCGCCAGGTCCTCCTCAACCTGGTGCACAACGCCATCCACGCGATGGACGGCCACGGGCGCGTCACGGTGGGCACCACGCATCGCCGCGCCGCGGTTCGCAGCGGATGGGGCGGTCCCACGAGCGAGCGCTCCGGGCAGCTACGCGGCGACGACGGCGGCGCCGAGCTCGTCGAGATCTCGGTGCACGACACCGGGCCCGGGATCAGCCAGAAGGTGCTGAAGAACCTGTTCGTCCCGTTCTTCACCACGAAGGAGAAGGGCACCGGGCTCGGCCTCGCCATCAGCCAGAGCATCGTGCAGAACGCGGGCGGCAGCATCTACGTGCAGACGCAGGCGGGCTCGGGAACCAAGTTCGTCATCTCGCTGCCGGCTGCGGACGAGACGATTGCGACCCCGGTGCCGACGACGTTCGACGCCGCGCGCCCAGCGCTCGAGTAGCTAGGTCGAGTGACTCACACGACCGATAGCCGTCGAGCTCCCGAAGGTCGCTCAGTCGTTCTGCATCAGGCCTTTGATCCTGCCGTTCGGGAGCAGCTTGATGTTCCTCGAGGCCGGCACCTTCGGCAGGCCCGGCATCGTCATCATGTCGCCGGTGAGCGCGACGAGGAAGCCCGCGCCCGCGGAGAGACGCACCTCGCGAACGGTGATCGTGAAGTCACGAGGACGCCCGAAAATAGCCGGATCGTCGGTGAGGGACATCTGCGTCTTCGCCATGCAGATCGGTAGCTGCGCGTAGCCGAGGTCGCGAATGCGTTGGATGGCCTTCTCCGCGTGAGCCGTGAAGATGACGTCCTTTGCGCCGTACACGGTGCGCGCGATCTTCCGGATCTTGTCCTCGGGCGCGTCCGCGTCGTCGTAGATGAAGCGGGCGGGCGGGGGACTGGCGTCGCTCGCGTCGGCGACGTCGGCGACGACGCGTGCGAGCTCGAGCGCGCCTTCGCCGCCCTTGCCGAAGCCTTCCGAACGCGCGAGTCGGGCGCTGAGCCCCTCGACGGCCTTCTCGACCATCGCGATCTCCTCCTCGGTGTCGTTCGGGAAGACGTTGATGGCGACGATCGGCGGTAAGCCGAAGGCCTTGGCGGTCTCGAGGTGCTTCTCGAGGTGCTCGATGCCCTTCTTCAGCTTGTCGGCGTCGGGCTCCCCGCACGTCTTGACGGGCGCGCCGCCGTGCATCTTGAGCGCGCGCAGCGTCGCGACGATGACCACGGCGCGCGGCCAGATCCCGGCGAGCCGGCACTTGATGTCGAGGAACTTCTCGCCTCCGAGATCGAAGCC
>JAYTZB010000637.1:0-2595 GCA_043742085.1 Polyangiaceae bacterium | reverse complement strand
GCTCGCTGGGCTCGCCGCGCTCGCGGGCTGCGCATCGACGCCCGACGACGCGACGACGCCCAGGCTCGCGCTCGGTCCCCTCGACGTCGACGCGTACGTCGCGCTCGTTCATCCGGTGATCGAGCGCCGGTGCGGGTCCATCGACTGTCACGGTCAGCTTCCGCGCGGCCTCCGCGTGTACGGACAGACCGGCCTTCGCCTGCCCAACGACGTCGGGAACGTGCCGGGTGGCGGGGCGACCACGCTCGCCGAGAAGCGCGCGACCTACGACTCGATCGTGGGGCTCCAGCCGGAGCAGACCAACGCGCTCCTCTTGAAGGAGCCGCGCACCCCCGCCGACGCGTATCAGCTGAGCGTGCTCACGAAGGCGACGGCCCTCGAGCGGCATCGCGGCGGGCCTTCGCTCCAGAGAGGCGAGCCGGCCGAGCAGTGCATCGTGACGTGGCTCGTCGGTCACGCGGACGCGACGCTGTGCGGATCCGGCGCGAAGAGCCCTTGACCTGAAACGCGCTCAGTTGTCGGGCGCTCCGCAGGCCAGCCACGTGCGGAGCATGCAGCGCTCGTCGGCGGTGAGCTGCGACGCGGGGAGCACGGGCATCGTCGGCGTGCAGAAACCGCCTAGATTGCAGTCGATCGTGGACTTCGTGAAGTCACCGGTGGTGCCCACGTAAGGGACGCCGGGATGCGTCGAGAGCTGCCACGCCTCGAGGCTCGCGAGCGCGGCGGACGCATCCTTCGCGTCGACCAGCGGCGCGGCGGCATCGGGACCGTGGCAGTTGCTCGCGGCGCATCCCCACGCGCCGTTCATCCTCGGATGGAGGTCGGAGCGCCACGACACCGCGCACGCCCCCGCGTCTCCCGCTTCGGCGCCGGCGTCGAGGGGCTGCGCGCCGGCCTCGCACACGAGCGTGTCGATGCCGGGCAGCTTCGTGGCGGCAAGGTCACTCGGCGCGCCGTAGCGCGTATCGGTCGGCGCGCATGCAAGTGCGAGCGCAGCGATGCTCGTGGCGATGGCGACCACGACCAGCGCGACGCGGCTCCTGCGGCTGACGCGGCTCCTGAGGCGCACGCCGGGATCGTACGCTAGAATGGTCTCGACACGCTCTGTTCCACATGGCGGGGACCATCTGCAACCTGAAGCTCTCGCTGCGCGGGGACGCACGCTCCTTGTCGAGCGCCGCCAATGCCACGGAGGACCCCTCGGGTCGTACCGATTGACGTCGGTGGCGCCGCTCGGAGCAGCGCTCGCAGACGACGGCGACGGTGCCGGCGACGCGTCGCTCGGCTTCGAGCGCGCTGCGGCGACGACCAGCAGCTTGGCCTCTCCGATGTCTCGCTGATTACCGAATACGCGAACTGGAATCGGTTCAATTCCGGCTGTCGAAGCTCGAACAAAGCCTCAATTTCGTCCTGCCCGCCAAATTCTGACCCGGGCGCCTCGCTTTCGCGGGCAAACCAGGTCACATCAGGCTCCATGTATCGAGCTCATGCACGCGGGTCGCTGGTTCTTGGCCTGCTCGTAATGAGCGTCGTCGCTGCGCCTCCGGTGAGCGCGCAGCCGACCACCGGAGGGACTGCGAAGCAGCGCATCGTCATCGATCGCGCGAAGATCGTCCCCGTCGTCACGCGGGCGCCCATCGCGCATCAGCCGTTTCCGATCGTCGACCCTCAGACGAGCAAGCCCGTGCCACCGACTCAGATCCTCGTCGGACCGAAGGGCGAGAAGGTCAGCGCGCAGGCCTACTGGGACAACGTCAACAAGGTCGAGAAGTACCTGAACGATCGCGGTCTCTCGCAGCGCACCGCGGCTCCCGTCACGAAGCTCGAGCAGCTGCACGAGGACGATGCCGTCGTGCAGGGGCACCTCACGAAGCTCGCGGCCCGCCAGAAGCCCACGACGCCGCCGGTCGCGCAGTTCCAGGCCGCGCGTCACACGCCGCCGTCGCCGGCGGAGATCGCCCGTCACCTCGGGGTGCTCGCGGCGCAATCCGCAGCGGTCCCCTACAAGCACGGCGGAGCGGCCGGCACGATGATCAATCCGGATCGCATCGTCGAGAAGACGATCGCGATGTCGTGGCCGTTCACTGCCGGCATCGGCGGTGACTTCTTCGGCGCCGAGTTCGGTGGCGAGGAGCGAATCGAGAGCCACGAGTTCCATCGCACCGTGACCAACAGCGCACACGCCAACGGCTCGGTCTTCGGCCACGCGGTGCCGCTGCTCGACGCGCAGATCATCGCCAAGAGCGTCTACAGCGACTCGTACGGCGGCAACGGCTCCGCCGAGGCCGACTTCACCGTCACCCTCCAGGGCGTGCAGCCGTTCGCTCCCGTGCAGGTGCTCTCCCCCAAGAAGGCGGAGCTCTACATGGATCGCAAGACGCTCTCCACGTACACGTGGAGCCCTGATTTTCCGAACGTCGGCTTCGGCGCGGGGCCGTTCTCGATCGACATCAGCGTCGTGCTCGCTGCGCACGCCGACGTCGACGCGTCGTACAACGTCCTCTATTCCAGCGCGCGCGCCGATCTGCTCCCGGCTTCGTCGTTGAACGTGGCCGTGAGCGCCGGCATCTCGCTGCCCGGCATCGAGGTCGGCGT
>JAYTZB010000636.1:0-4258 GCA_043742085.1 Polyangiaceae bacterium | reverse complement strand
AGGAGACGTATGCGTGAGGCGACGTCGGGCTCGCCGAGGATCTCGATCTCGTTCTCGATCGGGAGATCGAGCAGCGCCGCCACGCGATCGGCGAACGTGCTGGGGTGCTCCTCGTCGAGATCGAGCTGAGCGAGCGCTCCGCCCGCGTCCCGGACCAGACCGCGGACCTCGGCGGCGAGTGCCCGCGCGAGCTCTTCCGCCTCGACGGAGTCGGCGCCCTCGTCCGCGATCGGGGTGAGGTCGGCGCGAAAGAACGCCCCCGAGCCGTCGAGCTTGTCGAGACGCGCGCGGCCGAGGCCCTCGAGAGAGAGCTCGTACTCGCGCTCGCCACGGCGGCTCACCGACGCGACTCGCGCGTACGTGCCGAAGGCGTAGAGGTCCTCCGCAGAGAGCTCCGCAACGCGAGGGTCCTTCTGCGTGAGCGTGACGATGACGTCACCGGGATGAAGGTCACGAACGAGCGCGACCGAACGGGGGCGACCGACCGCGAACGTGAGCGTCGCGCCGGGAAAGAGGACGCCGGTGCGCAAGGGCAGCACGCTGGCGGGATTCAGGGGGACGGGAGCGCCGTCGCGGGGCTTGGTCATATGAGGGCTATCTCCAGTGCTTCAGAGGTGCGTGAGGACTGCGTGAGGGCTGCGATCAGGGGTGCGGTTGGGATCGAACGAGTGAGCAATGAATGAAAACTAAGTTCGTTCATCCGTCCGTCAACCGTCGTCGTCGCGAATGGCGCGACTCTTGCCAATCGACCGCGCCCGTCACGTCCATGCGCAACGCTGCTGCGCGTCCCAGCATCGGATGGGGAGAGTGCGCGAGCGCGTGCGGTTGTTCCGCACGTCGCTAGCGAGGGCGGCGGGCGGTGCGTGCCGGCTTCTCGCGAGGCTGGTCGCCGACCGCGCGATCACCGCGCGCCATCAAGCCGAGCAGCAGCAAGCGACACATCTCGTGAGCCACGCGACGGGCCTCGTCGGCGGGCTGCTCGAAGAGCCACGGCGGTGAGAGCGTGGCGTAAGCGCGCTGCACGAGATCGACGACGCGCTTGACGTCGACCGCAGCCAGCTCCCCGGCCTTGCGCGCATCCTCCACGATTTCCCGGAGCAACTTCGCTTCTTCCTCCCGGAAGCGGGCGTGCACGCTCTTCACCGGGCCGCTCTTGCAGTGCACCAGCTCGCAGGCGTGCTGGCCCTCCCCGGCGAGCTCCTGGAACTTTGCGACGCGCATCTCGAGGACACCCGCGAGGCGCTCCGCGAACGTGTCGTGGGCGCGCGCGTCGGCGACTTCGACCATCGCGCGCAGAACGCGAACGTGAGCGCTCGTGGAGAGCTCCTCGACGATCGCCTCCTTCGACGGGAACACGAGGTAGAAGGTGCCGACGCCCATCTGCGCTTCGCGCGCGATGTCCGCGACCGTGGTCTTCGAGTGGCCGTAGTGGTGGAAGAGACGCGCAGCGCACTCGAGGATCGCGCGCCGTCGGTCGTCGGTCGTCATCGCAAGCGGTACCTTATCATGAACGGTTTACGAAACCATTCACGCCTCCGCTCGGGATGCTCAGCGGATGTCGAGCGGCGCGCTGAACGTGAGCTTGACGGTGCTCGCCTTGGCCGACTTCGGCAGGTGAACGCCCCGCAGGCTCGAGAGGACACACGCGTCGAGCTTCGGCGCTCGGTTCGCGGTCGTGGCGGCGTCGGCACGCTTCACGTCGCCAGCGGGTAGCACGTCGAGCTCATACGCCGCGGACTCGTGGTTCGGGGGCTCGAGCTCGGCCGCCGTGAAGCACGCGTCGATGCGCGGAACCGCGCCGGCGAGCGCGACCCGGATGGCCTCCGGATCGAGAGAGCCGGTGGTGGTCACGCCGAGCCGCGCCTTGCCGCCGCCGAAGCGCAGTGGGCCGCGTGCTCCTTCTCCGGTGGCAGCGGCGGGCGCGGCGGCGGTCGGCGGGTGCACCAGGCGCTCGCGCTCCGCCTTGCGCTTCTCCGCCACGTAGAAGAGCCCACCGAGGACGGCCGAGAGCAGGACGACGCCCGCGAGGACGCCCAGCACGATCAACACGAGCAGCGTCGTGGTCATCCCTCGTCGGCCTGGGGACGTGCCGGACGTGCCGGACGTGCCGGACGTGCCGCGTCCGCGCGGGCCGGAGGTACCGCGCCCGTCATGCGCTCCGCCATACGGCGGCGAGGCGTTGCCATGCGGCATGAACGCATGCGCGGGCGCGCCGACAGCGACGACCGCGTTCTCGGGGGCAAGCGGCGGGGAGGAGGGCACGTCACCGGCCTGCGGGACGGCGGGCGACATGAGCGTCGCCGGCGCTCCACGGCGGGCCGGATCGGGCGCGGCCATCGGCGGCGGTCTCGGTGACACGGGCGGCGACGACGCGGCGGAGCGCGCGAGCAGCGCGCCGTCGATCTCGTCGACCGTGCGCGGTGGCGCCGCGCCGTCGGCGTCGGTCGGTCGATCGTCGCGGAACGTGGCGTCGGGAGGGACGCTCGCGCCGTCCGTCGGGGAATCCAGCGTCGACGGCACCGCGGACGCGGACATCTGCGTCGCCGCACGCGCGCGCGGTGCGGGTGCGGGTGCAGGCGCAGGCGGAGGCGTAGGCGCAGTCCCCGGCAGAGGACCCGGCGCGGGCATCGGCGCGGTCGACGGCTGGACCGTCATCGGCAGCGGAGCCGTCGCGCCGCGTCGCTGGTCCGGTGCGTCGCTCATACGCACGCGAGTTTCTTGGAGGAGCCGCAAGGACGCAAGGGTAAGCTCGCGCCACCTTCGAAGAGCCCGGCGACGCGGCGGTGAAGGCCCTCCGACCATGCAAGGTAGAATCGCCCTCCAGGAGACCCTCGCAGCCATCGCGGCCCGCGAATACCAGCGCGCCGGTGAGATCGCGCTGCGCGGCGTCGCGACGCCGATGCGCCTCGCCGGTGAGGCGCTCGCAGGCCTCATCGAGGCCTTCGCGCAGCCGGGGACCGGCGGGGTGGAGTGGCGCGATCGGGTGGTCGTCGCGATCGACGACGTCGTCCCGAAGGTGCTCGACGGCATGCAGGCGCTCTATGCCAACGTCCTCTTCGAGCGCCTGCTCCGGCCACGTGACGAACAGCTCTTCAAGCTCGACGTCCCCGGCGCCGACGACGTCGACGCGCGCGCCGCCGCGGACGTCGCGAAGCATGGCGCGCCCAAGGCGGCCCTCGAGCATGCCGGGCTCGCCTTCGGCGAGTCCACGCGTCTCCTCGAGAGCGTGCTGCGCGTCGCCGAGACCTGGTCGACCTGCGCGAACGACGTCGAGAAGCTGAAGGAGTTCTATCCGCTCGCCGAGCTCACCGCGAAGGAGCTCATGGAGCGCGCCACGACCCTGCGCACCGCTGCCGTCGTCTTCCGCGGCGTGGCCGAAGAGCCTCCCGCGCCGGCCAGCTGATGGTCACTCCCGACAGCTGATCGACGTGGCGTGGACCTCGGGCTCGGCGCTGCCGAGCTCCTTCCACGCGACGAACATCGTGTCACCGTCGAGCGCGACCACCGGCTCACGTGCGGGCGCGCCCGGCGTGGAGACGACGCCGGCGAGCCCGGAGACGGCGACGACGCCGTTCGTACTGGCGCCGACCTTCACCGTGCTGTCCTTCTCGTCGCCGTTCGCCCACGCGAGGACGAAGCGACCGCGATCGATGGCGAGCGAGGGCGTGACGGCAGAGAGCACGCCGGTCCCGATGCGCTGCGTCGCTGCCGGCGCAGCGCCAGCGAGCCACTTCGACCACAGGAGGACGAAGCGATTCCGCTCGGGCACGAAGGACGACCACACGACGTGGAGGGTGTCTCCCTCGTAGGCCATCGTCACGGTGCCGACGTTCTGCTTGTCGAAGACCTCGACCTTCGTCGCGGGCTTGCCGTCCTTGCGGAGCTGGACGACGTGGAGCTCTCGCGTCGTGTCGTGCGCCACGACGTACGCCGCGGCGACCGAGGTCGCTCCTGCAGCGGTGGCCGCGTTGACGATGGTGCCGCCGGTGATGGTCTCGAGGCGCGTCTGCGAGGAGCCGAGCCCGGCGATGACCACGGCGTCGGCGATGCCGGGCGCGGTCGTGGGGTCGCCGTCGGCGGACGTCGCGCCGTCGAGGAACGCGATGCCGAGCGCTCCGCGCGCAGCGGCGACGAGCATCGAGCTCGATCGGCAGCCGCGCGTGAGGAGCTCCCGCCGCGGCGCATCGGGATCGCCGCCGTCGGTGACCTTCGAGACGAGGAGCCCGTCCGTGCATTCGGTGGCGTTCGGGCGCCGCGC
>JAYTZB010000635.1:0-12887 GCA_043742085.1 Polyangiaceae bacterium | reverse complement strand
GCACGATCGCCGGTGGCGAGGCGCTGGGCCTGGGCGACGGCGGACGCGGCACGGACGACGTCGCCGTCCTCGAGCGCGACGCGGGCGGCGACGAAGAGGACCGAGCTGAGCTCGTCCTTGTCGCCAGAGACCTCGGCGTCGATCTGCGCCGCCTCGATCTCGCGGCGGGCGAGCTCGGTGTTCTTGCGGGCGAGCGCGATCTGCGCGGCGACGCGCTTGTAATGCGCGGTGCGGGTGGGCGCCGACGCGCCGACGAGGAGGCGACGGCCGAACGCTACGGTGTGCTCGGCGTGGTCGATGAGACCGAGGCGCAAGCGCAGCTCCGCGAGGTTGGCGAGCGTGTGCGCCGTGGCCACGCGTCCGCGCAGCGTCTGACGGAAGCGCACCGCTTGGTCCCAGCTCGCGAGGGCCGCGCCGTAGTCGCGCTGGCGGTAGGCGATGACGCCGAGGTTGGCGAACGCGTAGGCGCGCGCGCGATCCTCACCGAGACGCGCGCCGTCTTCGAGCACGCGCTCGAGGGTGGTGCGGGCGTCGTCGAGGAGGCCCTTCGAGATGAGGGCGATGCCGCGGTTCAAGCGCGCGCGGAGCTCGGCGGTGGCCTCGCCGGCCGCCGACGCGGTGAGCGCGTCTTCGGCGAAATGCGCATCCGCGTCGTCCCAGCGGGCCTCGACGAGGTTGATCTTGCCAAGCGTGTTGCGACCGCCGAGGCGGGTGCCGGGCGTGGTCGCCAGCGTGATGGCGCGCGTCGCGTGCTCGGCGGCGAGCTTCATGTTGCCGGCGAGGTAGCTGAGCTCGGCGAGCTCGGAAGAGACGCGAGCGCGGAGCTCGTCATCGTTGGCTGCCGCTTCGGACTTCTGGAGGGAAACGCGCGCGGCGACGAGATCGCCGAGCTGCATGAGAGCGCGTCCCATGAGAAGCGCGATGGTCGGATCTTCCGGTGACAGCGCAGCGGCGCTCTCGCACCAACGCTGTGCATCGTTCGCTTCGCCCATGGCGAGGGCGCGATGGGCGCCGCGAACGCGGAGGAGGAGCCCAGCCTCGCCACCGATGGAGGCGACAGCGGCAAACCAGCGGCTCGTGATCTCGTAGGTGGCCTGGCTGTCGTCGATGCCGCGAATGGCCTTCGCGATCGCGACGTCAGCGGCGTCGACGGCGCCTGCGGCGACGAGCAGCTCGGCGGAGCGCGCGTAGGCCCAGGGATCCGGATCGAAGCCGGGTCCGCCGGCGAGGAGGCGCGCGGTCGCGAGGCGCTCGGCATCGGTCGCGTGGCTGTCGATCGCGGCGACGTCGCAGGCCGACGCGATCGAGACGAGGTTCCCGGAGCGGCTGACGAGCGCCGCAGCAAGGAGCTCGTCGACGGCGGCGACGGCATCGTCACCGAGCGTTGCAATCGACGCGATGGAGAGCGAGCGACCCGCGAGCGCGAGGCACGTGAGCACCGCGCGCGCAGCGTCGCCGAGACGTGCTGCTTCGACGAGAGAGGCGCCGTCGGCGCGCGCGCCACTGACGCGACGAGCCCTGGACCACCACGCCTCGAGGGTGCGGATGTCCTGACCGGGAAGATCGGCCTGGGCCTCTTCGGCAACGGCGCTCAGCCAGCGAAGCTTGTCCGAAGCCGTGAGCTCGGCGCAGAGGTCGAACGCCGAGACGGCGACGCCTTCCCACGACGGCAGGTCCGCGGAGGTGACGAAGACGACCAGCCCACGACCGCCGTTCGCGATGCGAACGAGCTCGCCCGCGACAGCCCGATCCCATGTGCCTTCGCGTGGAAGGGGCGCGACGATGGCGGCGTGCGTGACGGAGGCGGCTTGCGCGATGGCCTCGGCGAAGGTCTGCGGCTCGCTGGAGATCAGCGACGCGCCGGGCAGTCCGAGCTGGCTGGCGATCTCACGGAAGATGGGGGCGCCGGTCGGAACGGCGACGATGCTCGAGACGCGGTCGACGCGACCGTCGACGACGGGCGACCAGCCGCTCGTGCGGACGCGGCGCGCGGTGTGCGCGAGGAGCGCGGCGTGCACATCCTGAGGCGCGCGGACGACGATGACGCCGGCGATTCCCGCGGTGGAGCCAGAGATCGCGCCGGAGATCGCAACGGGGCTCGCGACCAGCCGCTCGTCGAAGTCGACGAACGCCCGCGAGGGTTGCGCCGGCTGGGATGAGCGTCCGAAATCGGAGCTCGCCGCGCCTGCGCTGGCGAGCGCAGTGGCGGAGACCAGGGACAGGGATGCGGCGGGGTGTGCCAAAGCCGAGGAAACCTACTTGAAAGATGACCTTGTTCAAGGACGGAAGCAGCCTCCGTCGCGTCTCCCGAACGGCGTGGTCCGATGGGGAGCCCATCGGAAAACGTAACGCTCGCGCGACACAAAAGAAGACTGATACGGCACTCTTCCGTCCGACCTCCCCCGCAATCTCGGTGACGGCTCGCGCACGGCGAGCAGTCCTCGAAGATGACGGGGTCGGCCTGACCTGTGCCGGGTACGTGCAAGAGCTGATCCATGGCGCGAATGCACCCAAGTCTTCGGAAGTACTGACGAACGTGGCCATGAACGGCATCGGCGTCAGAGCACGCACGGCCAACCGTCAGGCGGACGTCAGCGCGGCGTGCGCGCGGCGGCCTTCGCCGGGCCCGTACGGCTGTGCTCCATCGCCGTCGTCAACACGCGTGCCATCGCGTCGAAGCTCTCGGCGGGGGCATCGCCGATTTTTCGCGCCAGCGGGAGCTGGGCCCAAGCGCTCGCGACGAAGAGCGGGACCGCGTCGGCGAGCTTCTCTCGGAGGAGCGCGATCTGCCTCTCGATGGCGCCCGCGTCCCCGCGCCGCACCGGACCGGTGAGCGCGTCCGGGAAGCCGAGCGCCTCGACGTTCTCGGCGACCGACCGCAAGAGCGGCCCGAGCATCTTCGGCGCGTCGGCGCGAGGGACGCCCGAGACGACGAGCAGCTCCGCGCCGATCGCGGCGAGCGCCGCGGCTCCGTTGGCGACGAGACCGGCGGCCGCGTGATACCCGACGGTGTCGAGCTTCGCGAACGTACGCGGCGTCATGCCGAGGTGCTTCGCCAGCGTGCGCGCGCGCTTCTCCGCGATGGGATCGCCCTTCACGTGGCAGTGCCCGCGCACGAGCGTGGGGAAGGACGACGTCGACGCGAACGAGATCATCGGGTGCATCTGAGCGACCCCCGCGCACGCGCCGCGCACGCCCGCGAGCGCATCGGCGGGCAGCGATCCCGCGTTGTGGACCACCACCGCGGTCTTCTTCAGGAGGCGCGAGGCGGCGAGCTGCGCGCAGAGCTCGGCCAGCTGCTTGTCGCGCACCGCGAGGATCACGATGTCCGCGTCGATGCGCTGCTTGGGAAGCCCCTTGCGAGCCGCTCGCAGCGTGACCGTGTCGCCGTGGACGCGGAGCCCGCGAGCGACCGCGGTCCCCACCTTGCCGGCACCCAGGATGAAGACCTTCATGACCGGTAGAGACCTCTCTGGCGCGCATGCTCGAGAACGGCGCGCGGAACGAGCGGCTCGAGCTCTTCCCAGCGGCCGGCCGCGATCTTCTCACGTACCTCGGTGCTGGAGATTGCCGGTAGAACCGCGGGCGGCGCGCCGTCGTAGGTGATTCCGACACGACCCAGGACGATCGGCGGGGCCAGCTCCATGATGCGCTCGAACCCGAACCACTTCGAGGACTCGAGGACGAGATCGGCGCCCATCACGAAGCGAAGCGACCACCCGGGATGCTGCGCGCGCAGGTGCTCGATGGTCCGCAGCGTGCGGCTCTCGCCTCCCAGCTCCTCCTCCACGCGCGAGATCTCGACGCGCGGCAGCCAGCCCATCGCGAGCTCGCACATCCTCACGCGGTCCTCGTAGGACGCGAGCGCCTTCGCGAACGGATGCTTGAACGTGGGCACGACGAGGAGCCGCGCGACGTCGAACCGCGCCAGCACCACGGCCAGCGCCAGGACGTGCGCGAGATGCGGCGGGTTGAAGCTGCCGCCGAAGACGCCGACCACCTCGGAGCTACGAGACGCGGGCTCCGTCACGCGTCCCCCTGCACCCGCATCTTCGTCGCCCGGTGCAGCGAGAGCGCCTCTTTCTGCGAGGCCTTTCCGGCCGAGTCGTAGATGGTGATCATGATCTCGTCCCCCTCGTCGTCGAGCACGGCGATACCGCCGCCTTCGCAGCCGATGGGGCCCGGAGTGACGAACCAGCGCGCGCCGATCTTGCGGACGAGCGGCGCCTCGCTCTTGCCGAAGAAGAGGAGGTTGGCGGCGAGGATGTCCTCCTCGTCGAGGAGCGCCTTGTCGTGGATGAGGACGGCGACGCGATCTCCGACCATCTCGATGGTGCGCGAGATCTCCTCGGGGAGCGCCTCGAGTGACTTGAGCCGCAGGCGCGCGCGCTCGGTCTGGACGAACTTGTCGATCTGCTCCGACGTGCCGGTCACCGCGACGTCAGCCGCGCGCCGCCATGCCGCCTCGTCGCTGGGATCGTCGCCGACGAGCTTGCGGGCCCACGCCGCGACCGCGCGATCGAGCGCGCCGTCATTTCCGAGGTAGATCGCGCGGTGCACCCGGGCGCCGTTCAAGAGGAACTCGGCCGCTCTCCCGAGGGCGCCGACGTCACTACCGGCTGGGCCGAGGAGACCGAGGCGCATATCGACCTCGCAGTCTCCCGATGCGGAGCGGGAAAGTAAAGCGTCGTGGCCGCCCTGCGCGATGGAACGAAAAAGGACCGGCCCTCGCGAGCCGCGTTAGCATCCGCCGCCGTGTCGTCCGCGTCCTCGTCTGCGCCGGTTCCCGAGGGTCGCCTTCGCGCGCTCCGCGATCCCGTCACCATCACGCTCGACGGTGAGGAGCTCCTTGCCGAGCGCGGGGAGCCCGTCGCCGCTGCGCTCATCGCCGCCGGCACGATGATGATCGCGCGGAGCCCCAAGTTCCATCGCCCGCGCGGACCCGCGTGCATGCGCGCCGCGTGTGACGGATGCCTCGCGCGCGTCGACGAGACGCCCAACGTCATGACCTGCATGGTCGCCGCCCAGCAAGGCACGGCGGTGGTCTCGCAGAATCGCCTCGGCCCTCGCGACCTCGACCTCCTGCGCATGACCGACTGGTTCTTCCCCGACGGAATGAACCACCACGAGCTCTTCGCCGGCGTGCCCGGCGTGCAGAACGTGATGCAAGCCTTCGCGCGTCGCGTGGCCGGCCTCGGACGGATGCCCGTCGAGGTCGAAGAGCCGCACGCCGCGCGTCGTCGCGTCGCCGACGTGGTGGTGGTCGGCGCCGGCGCCGCGGGCATGGCCATCGCGTCGCGCATGGCCGCCGCCGGCCGCGCCGTCGAGGTGATCGACGATCAGCTGGCGCCCGGAGGCAGCGTGACGGCGCTGGGAGCGACCGAGCGCGGCGCCTTCGACGCGATGCGTGCACTCTTCACGGATCACGTCGCAGCGAAGCGCATCGAGCTGCGCACGAGCACGGTGGCCGGCGGCGTCTACGGGCGCGACCTCCTCGTCGTAGGCCCGAGCGGCGCCGAGGTCATCGAGGCCCGCGCGCTGGTCTTCGCGTGCGGCGCACACGACGGCGCGCTGGCGTTCGAGGGCAACGACGTGCCCGGTGTGATGAGCGCGCGCGCGGCGGGGTGGCTGCTCGGGCGAGGCGTCGTCGTCGGCAAGAAGATCGTGGTCGTGGAGAGCGCCGGCGGCGGGCCCTTCGGAGCCTCCTTCGCGAAGGCGTTGAAGGCGAGCGGCGTGCACGCCGACGTCACCGTGGTCCGCGGCGATCCGGTGAGCGTCCGTGGCGCGAGCCGCGTGAAGGCGGTGGTGGTGCGCGATGCCGCCGGTCAGGAGCGGAAGCTCGCCGCCGATGCGTTGCTCATCGATGCGCCGCGCTCGCCGGCCTACGAGCTCGCCGAGCAAGCGGGCGCGACGCTCGCGCACGAGCCGTATGGCTTCGTCGTGAGCACGGACGCGGGTCGCATCGGCGAGGGCGTCTATGCGCTGGGCGAGATGACGGGCACTCCGCTCGACGCGCGCGCCATCGAGGCCGACGCGGCGCGCCTCGCCACCACGCTCCTCGCGTAAGGCCTCAGTCGTCGACGAGCGCGCCGAAGAGACCGATGCCCAGGACCAGCGTGATGGCCAGCGACATGGCCATCAGCCCGAGGAAGCCCGAGTAGCTCTCGAAGGGTTGGAGCTCGAACGCCTTGCGCGTTCCGACCACGCCGCACACCAGCACCGGCGACAGCAGCGGGAACAGGACGATCGCCAGCACCAGATCGCGAGCGCGCGTCCGCACCGTCATGGCGCCGAACAACGTTCCCACGCACGAGAGCGAGGCGGTGCCCATCACGAGCAGCCCCAGGAACGCCGGCAGATGCGCGTTCGCGGACTTCCGCGCCTCGACCAGCATCTCGGGCGTCGCATCGCTCAGTCCCACGCCGCTCGAGAAATCGATCTGGAAGAGAAACATGCAAAGTGCAACGAGCGGGATCTCGATGAGCAAGATCATGCCGAACGTCGCCAGCGCCTTACCGAGGAAGATCGAGGCCCGCGGGATGGGCGCCACCAGGAGCCCGGTGAGCGCCGACTCGTCGCGCTCGCGCTGCCACACGCGCCCGAAGGACAGCGTGGCGGCGAAGAAGATGGTGATCCAGATGGTGCCCGCGGCGGTGGCCGCGTTCGTCTTGTCGCTGACGTGGAACGCCATGCTGGCGAGAAAGCCCACCACGATCGAGAAGACGCCGGCCGTCGCGACGATCTCGCCGGTACGTCGCTCGATGCGCACGTCCTTCTTGCAGATCTCCCACGCCACGGCGAGCGCGCCCGGCCGCTTGCGCGGCTTCGCGTTCGCGCGCGTCGTCGGCGTGGCCGGGATCACCATCCCGGCCACTCTACGACACGCCGTCGCCTACGGCAGCTTCCCGGCCAGCATCAGCCCGCTCGGGCTCTCGACTCGCTCAGTGCGCGAACGGCAGCTCGGCGCCGCTGCCGGCCATGGTGCGAAGCTTCTCGGCGGCGAGCTTGCGCTGCTCGGGCGTGAGGATGGGCAGGACCTTCTCGGCGACCCCGAGCGCGCGGCTCGTGCCGATGGCGGCGCGCTCGCGCAGCTTCTCCGGCGCCGGCGTGGCGACGCTGGCGTCGAACTTGTCGGACCGGAACGACTCGAGGACCTTCTTGCCCTCGCTCATGCGGTCGAATGCCTCGCGGAACGAGTGTCCCTCACGGCCGGCCTTGAGGGCGTCCTTGATCTGGCTCTTCTGGTCGTCGGTGAGCTTCAGGTCCTCGGCGAGCTGCATCATGCCGTGCATGCCGCCGCCCTTGTGCGCGCCCCCACCATGATCGCCTGCCTCGCCCTTCGCACCCTTCTCACCGCCGCCGCCCTTGCCATGATGACCGTGCTTGAACTTCGCCTCGAGCGCGTCCGCGAACGCGTTGCGCTGCTCGGGATCGAGGATGGCGTGCATGCGTGCGAGCGACGCGGTGTCCTCGGGGCGCCCCTTCTCGAGATCGGCGATGATGCGATCGATCTTCGGCTGCAGCGCCGTGCGATCGATGGTGCCCTTCTCGACCTGGTCGGCGACCGCGAGCATCAGCTCCTTCTTGCCGTCGCCCATCGCGACGTGACGCTGCTCGGCAGCGACCGCGATCTTCTCGAGCTCGGTGCGCTGGTCGGGACGCAGAGCGACCTCGCCGAGCGCATCGCCAAAGACCTTCACGACGCCGTGCGTCTGCGGGGCGACGGGCGCCTTGCTGACGGCGCTCGCCTGCGTCTGTGGCTGCTCGACCGAGCCACCGCAACCGATGGCAACAGCGGCGAGCGTACCGAGCGAGACGGCGAACAGAATGGTGCGGACGTTCTTCATCATGACCTCCACGCAGTATGACGCTGGAGGAGGCCCGGATCGCACGTCCGGGCCGGTAAAGCTTCGTAAACCGCGCGCTACGCGGCGAGAACGCCGGGTTTAGAGGCCGTTTTCCTTGATGTATGCGTTCGTGAAGACCGTGCCCTTGTCGTACGACGAGCGCAGATCCGAGAGGATCCGGTCCTCGACCAGGCCGCCGACGATGAAGACCTTCACCTCGACGGAGATCTTCGTGACGCGCGCGATTCTCTTGTTCGCCTCGCCCAGCTTCTCGACCCACATCTCACCGGCCACCTTGGTCTTCTCGGCCATGGTGCTCGGCGTGACCTTGAAGGAGTAGCGCTTCGTCTTCTTGTCGAAGGTGCCCTCCTCGACGTAGCTGAGACGATCGCCGATCACCTTCTTCACCGCGCCGGGCATGTCGCCGGTGGGCGGGTCGACCTGGATCTTGCGCCAGATCTTGGTGTCGTCGTCCTTCGAGTCGAGGAGCTTCCACTGCGGGAACTTGAGCGCATCGATGTAGAGCTTCTTGTTGAAGTCGGCATCGAACACGCACCGTGCCCAGTACGTGTCCTCGTCGGTGTCGATCTCGTGGCGAAGCGTGATCTCGGGCATGCTCGGCTCCTGGCTCTCCTCAGAAGATGAAGACGCCGAGCGCCACGACGGTCGACCACTGCCCCTTGGCGTGACCTTCCGCGCTCTGCACGACGTTGCGCGTCTTGAGGAAGCTCTTCTCGAGCTTGAACGCCTGCTCGCGCTCGCTCCACGCCACCTCGGGATCCATGTCGATGCCGAGCGTGGTCGCGAGCATGGTCGCTGCGAGATCCTCGGCGTACTCGCCGGCCTTCTTCGCGGTCTCGCCGTAGCTATGGTGCTCGGAGAGGTAGCCGTACTTCTTTTCGTCGGCCGGGCGCGCGAGACCGATCGAAGCGGCGATGAGGCGGTTCGGCTCGTTCGTGTCCTGGCGGGCCATGACGCAATGAACGATCTGGCCGGGCATGATGTACTTCTGCCCTTCCTTGCGGCTGATCTCCCGGCAGTGCGGCGGGAAGATCGAGCTCACCGTGACGAGGTTCGCCTTCTCGATGCCGGCATCGCGCAGGGCGAGCTCGAACGAGGAGAGGCGATCCTTGTGCACGCCGGCGCCGTGCGTGAAAAAGATCGCCTTCGGGACGAACATCTCGCTCATCACCGGGAAGCCGCTCTCGCCGATCTGGATCTTCCCGGGCTTCGTCTTCATCGCTTTGCTCATTCCACGCTTCCTCGTCACAAAAAATGAAACCGTCGCGCGCGAGCTTACCTCGCAGGCGACGGTCTCAATGTGAAAAGTCGGGGTGAACGTCGGAGGTGCGGCAACGCCGCCGCCCCGCGCTCTTTTACTTGCCCGACTTGCCGGACTTGCCGGACTTGCCTGACTTGCCGGACTTGCCCGAGGACGTCTTCTTGGCGGCGACCTTCGCGGCCGGCTTGGCCGCGGGAGCGGCTGCCTTCTTCGGCGCTGCCTTCATCTTGGCGGCCTTCTCCTCGGCCTTTGCGCCGGCGCCGGCGCGCTTGGCGGCCGACTTGTACATGTCCCAGAGACGCGGGACGGGGAAGTTGCCGAGGCGGGTCTTGTAGCCCTCGTCCTTGCGCTTCTCGATCTCGCAGATCGCGTCGATCATCTTCGCGCGGGTGCCGAACTTCTCCTTCACGGCGGCGAACGTCGTGTGGAGCTTGAGGAGCTTCGAGTTCGAGACATGGGCAAGGCCCTTGTTCGCGTTGAGGCGGCCGACCCAGAGGTCCTCGTCCTTCGTGAGCTTCTCGAGCTCCGAAACGAGCTTGGCCTTGTTCTCGAACTTGTCCTTGAGCGTGGCGAGCGGGCTCTTCATGATCGTCGTCTCCTGAGGGTGCACGAGATGACTCGCGCGGCGGGTTGAGGGGAGCGGAGTTACCAGAGCGGGCCTCCGCCCGCAAGCGCTCGGAGCGGTGTAAGGTCGCGCTCGGCGGGCCGTTCAGCCCGTGATCATGACCGCAAGGAGTCGCGCATGAAGGCTGGGACCATGGCACGGGCACGGGTCGCGATGAGCGTCGCGCTCGTCGCGATCTTCGTCACGGGCATCACGGGCTGCGGAGGCGCTGCCGAGTCGAAGGCGCCGCGAGCTCCCTCGTCCGGCGCCCGCTTTCATGGGCCGATGGATGCCAAGGTGTCCGCCGGATCGACGACGCCCGATCGCGACTCGGACGGCATCCCGGATCAGGCCGACGCCGTGCCCGTGAGCGAGCCGATGGCCATGCGCAACGAGCTCGCCGCTCCGGCAGCCGCCCCGGCTGCTGGCAAGGCGCCCGCTCCGCCGCCGCCGCCTCCGCCTGGCGGTCAGCCGCCTTCGACCGATCCGAAGAAGGGCGACGCTTCGAAGGACGCGCCCCACGCCGACGGCACCGAGGCTCCGCACGAGACCTCGATGCTCATCTACACGGCGCGCGTGACGATGGCCGTGTACCAGGTCGAGCAAGGCCTCGTGGCCGTCGAGAAGATCGCGCGCGACAACGGCGGGTACCTCGCGCTCAAGCGGGACAAGGAGATCGTCATTCGCGTGCCGCGCAATCGGTTCGAGCCCGCGCTCGCCCAGATCGACAAGATCGGCGACGTGCTCCATCGCGACGTGCAGGCGCAGGACGTGACCGACGAGTTCGTCGACACCGAGATCCGCATCAAGAACGGCCGCGCGATGCAGGCTCGGCTGAAGATCCTGCTCGACAAGGCCAACGTCAAGGAGGCGCTCGAGATCGAGAAGGAGATGCGGCGCGTCACCGAGGAGCTCGAGCTGCTCGAAGGGAAGCTGAAGCTCCTCAAGGACAAGATCGCCTACTCGACCATCACCGTCGCCTTCGAGCCGCGCGGCTCCACCATCCAGGCCACGCGCATCAAGCTGCCGTTCCCCTGGCTCCAGCAGCTCGGCCTGCCCACGCTCCTGCAGCTCTCGGAGGACCGATGACACGCTTCACCTCGTTCGCTCTCTCCACCTTGCTCACCGCCGCGTGCGCGCTCGGCACCGCTGCGTGCGGCAAGCCGTTCGATGTGCAGACCGCTCCTGGCTTCGTGGCCCTCGAGAACCAGCACGACTTCGACTGGCGCGCCACCACCCCCGAAGGCGTGGTGGTCGGCATCCGCGTCGTGGAGGACGAGAAGCGCGGCGACCTCGCGTTCTGGACGCAGGCCATGACGCTGCAGCTCCGCGACGTAACCGGCTACGCGCTCCTCGAGAGCGCGGACGTCGTCTCGGCGGACGGCACCAAGGGTCGCCTCCTCAAGTTCGGTCACGACGAGGACGACAAGCCCTACGTCTACTGGGTGGCGATCTTCCCCGCGCAGAGCCGGCTCTTCGTGGTCGAGTCCGGCGGGCAGAAGGACCTATTCGAGCGCGCGCGGCCCAACATCGAGTGGACGATGAAGAGCATTCACGTGCGGTGCGGCGGCTTCCTGGCGCCCGTCCTGTCGTCCCACACTTGCAACCGCTGGTAAGCCGTTAGACTGTGGGACCCGTGGGGGCCGCGCCGTACGTCACAGTTCATCTCGCGCAGTCGCTCGACGGACGCGTCGCGCTCGATGGCGTGCGCACGCTGCTGAGCACCCGCGAAGGACGAGCCTGCGCGCATGCTGCGCGCGCTGCCCACGACGCGGTGCTGGTCGGCGCGAGCACCGTGCGCATCGACAATCCGAGGCTCACGGTGCGCGACGCGACCGGCAAGGATCCGCGGAGGGTGGTGCTCGCCAGCAGCTTCGCGCTGCCTCGCGGGGCGCATGTGCTGGCGCGCGACGGCCGCGCGCTGGTCATCGGCGCCGAGGGTCGCGTGCTCGAGGGAGAGCGCAGCGCGCTCGTCGCCCAAGGCGTCGAGATCGCGATCGCTCCGAGCGATCCCGATGGACGCGTCGCCATCGATGGAGCGCTGTCGCTGCTCGCCGCGCGCGGTGTGAAGCGCCTCCTCGTCGAGGGCGGCTCGAAGGTCGTGACGTCGTTCCTCCGCGCCCGACGCGTCGATCGGATGTGCATCGAGATCTCGATGCGCCTCCTGGGCGCTCCCGGCACGTCGATGCTCGGTGCGCTCGCGGTGGGCTCGCTCGAGCAGGCGCCGACGCTCGCAAACGTCTCGGTCGAGCGCCTCGGCGAGAACGTGCTCGTGCAAGGCGACGTCGTCTATGCCTGAGACGCCGGCTGTCCTCACGAGCGCCCGCGCGCTGTGGTTCGTCGGGCCGCGGATGGTCGAGCTCCGCGACGAGCCGCTGCCGGCGCCGGGACCGCGCGAGGTGATGG
Organism: Polyangiaceae bacterium; assembly: GCA_043742085.1. Lineage (GTDB taxonomy): Bacteria > Myxococcota_A > Polyangia > Polyangiales > Polyangiaceae > Labilithrix. The sequence continues at coordinate 748 of JAYTZB010000635.1, read as the reverse complement.
TGCGCGCGCTCGCCTCGGGCGTGAGCCAGGGGACGGAGATGCTGCTCTACAAAGGAGAGGGACCGGCGATCTTCGATCCCTCGCTCGACGACGGCGCTGGCGGCGGCGGCGGCGCCGAGGGCAAGAGCACCTATCCGCGGCGGTATGGCTACGCATGGGTCGGCGAGGTGGTGGCGCGCGGGAGCGACGCGCGCCTTCCCGAAGGCACGCGCGTCTTCGCGCTCGCGCCCCATGGCGATGCCCACGTGCTCGCCGGCGACGCGGTGCGCGCGCTGCCCGAGGATTTTTCGGCGACGAGGGCCGTGCTTGCCGCAAACCTCGAGACCGCGGTGACGTGCGTCTGGGATGCGAGCCCGAGCCTGGGCGACGATGCCGTGGTGCTGGGCGGCGGGGTGGTGGGCATCCTGACGGCGTGGCTCCTCGCGCGGTCCGGCGCGAGCGTGACGTTGATCGAGCGCAGCGAGAAGCGCCGCGCAGCCGCTCGCGCGCTCGCACCTTCGCTCTTGATCGAGGCCGAGGCTGCGCCCGACGGAAGCGCGGACCTCGTCATCGAAGCGACGGGCGACCCGCGCATGCTCGACGCTGCCGTGGCGTGGACGAGGCCCGAGGGAAGGATCGTCGTCGCGTCGTTCTACGGAACGCGACGCGCGCCCATCGATCTCGGTGACGCATTCCACCGTCGCCGGCTCGAGCTGCGCGCGAGCCAGGTGTCCTCGATCCCACCGCGCCTTCGCGAGCGCTGGACTCC
>JAYTZB010000634.1:0-1895 GCA_043742085.1 Polyangiaceae bacterium | reverse complement strand
CCGGTGCAGCCGCGCGGCGGTCCGCAGATGACGATCCGCATGCCGGATCGACCGGTGAACCCGCGGCGGGGCAAGACCGCCACCGTCGTCGTGCGTCCGCGTGGACCCTCGGCGAAGCAGAAGCTGCTCGCGTTCATGGCGATGCTCTTGCTCGTCACGGCGTGCGGCATCGCCGTCATCATCTGGCGGAAGCCGCGCTTGCTCGGGCTCGATGGCCTCGGGACGACGCCGTCCGCAGCACCGGCTGTGCCCGCGCCCACGTCGTCGACGCTCGGCGCAGGAACGAGCTCGACGGGCAGCGGTCCGATCGTCACGCCGGTCGGGACGAGCAGCGGAGCGAGCGGCGCGACCTCGGCCGCTGGATCGGCGAGCGGCTCACCGTCGTCGAGCGCGTCGGCCAAGAAAGGCCTCAAGCTCCCGCCTGGCGCTCCGACGCCGCCGCATCCGACGAGCAGCGCTCCGAGCAGTCGCTTCTAGCGATCGGTCGGGGTCATCGATCGGTCACCGCGGCGGGGTGCGGATGCAGATGCGTCCGACGAACGCGACGTCGGAGCAGAGCGGGAGCATGCCCGCGCACTGGCTCGACGTCTCGCATTCGTCGGAGCAGAACGAGCCAGCATCGGGAGGCCCTTCGACGCAGACCGAGCTCGCGCATGCATTGCCGGTGGTGCACGTGTCGACTCCGTTGCGGCCGGTGCCGCGTGCGCCGGCCTTGCAGGCGCAACCCGCGCTCGCGTCGCATTCGCAGCGCAGCGCAGCGTGGCAATCGCGATTGAACGAGCACGTCGCGCCGCTGGCGCCGGGCCCGTCGACCACCATGGAGGCGTCCTCCGCTCCGCCTTCGCTGCCCGCGTCAGCGCCAGCGTCGGCGAGCGGCGCGGCGGTGGTGGTGCTCGCCGCGGAGCACGAGAGCGCGATCGCGGCCGTGACGCCAACGGCAACGGCAACGGCAGCGGCAACGGCTGCAGAGACGGCGACCGGAACGGCAGAGCGTGCAAGCATGGCCGCGAGATCTGCCATGCGATCCTCGCCGATGCCACGTAATTTGGCCCTCCAGTCCGCGCAGGCGTAACCCCGATCGAGCGTGTCTCCGCGGTGATCGGCGACGCGCCCACGCGAGGAGGAACACCCATGACCACGGAACGACGTACACGGCGCAGCGGGTTCAAGGACGAGGCGCTCCGGCTCCTCCTCGCGGCCGTCAAGGAGCGCAGCGACGTAACGTCGATCGCGATCGTCGACGCGCGCGGGCTGGTGATAAGCGGCATGGGCACGGCGCAGGAGCTCGCCATCCTCGGCGCGGTCGCCGAGCCGATCGCGGGCGGCAAGGTCAGCGATCTCTGCGAGCGCCTCACCGCGGGGACCGACGTCCTCGCGAAGGCCGTGAAGTCGTCGCGCGGCACGATGTATCTCGCCGCGCTCGGGACGCGCGTCGGACGCATGCACGAGGCCGCGCGCAGCGTCGAGCGCATCCTCGCCAACGTTGCGTAACGGTCCAGGGTCGATCAGCGGCGCTGGCGGGGCGGCTTCATCGGGACCGCGATGCTCGTGTCGTCGGGCCACGCATGACGCGGGTACTTCCGCATCAGCTCCTTGCGCACGGCCGGGTAGTGCCGCTCCCAGAAGCCGGCGAGGTCGGTGGTCACCTGCACCGCGCGTTTGTTGGGCGCGAGGATGTGCAGCACGATGGGAACGCGTCCCGCATGCGGCGTGGTCTTCGTGCCGAAGAAGTCCTGGAGGTACGACTCGATCCAGGGCGGCTTCCCCTCGTCGTAGGCGATCTCGACAGCGCGTCCGCTCGCGAGCCTCACGCGCTCGGGAGCGAGCTCCTCGATCTTCGCGAAGCCGCCGATCTCGCTGCGCAGCGTGTCGAGGAGGTTTGCCTCCTCCACCTC
>JAYTZB010000633.1:0-5202 GCA_043742085.1 Polyangiaceae bacterium | reverse complement strand
GCCTTCGTCGGGCACGCGTCGAGGCAGCGCGTGCACGAGCCGCAGCGTTCCGGGATCGGGGAGTCGGGCTCGAGCGGGAGCGTCGTCACCACCTCCCCGAGGAGCACGAGCGAGCCGACGCCCGGGACGATGATCAGCCCATTTTTGCCGACGAAACCGAGCCCGGAACGAGCGGCCCACGCACGCTCGAGCACCGGCGCGTCGTCGCACAGCGGCCGCGCCTCGGCGGGAGCGTCGGATGTGCCGAGCGTGCGGACCAGGCGCGCGAGCTTGCGGAGCTTCTTGCGAAGGCCGTTGTGGTAATCGCGACCGCGCGCGTAGCGAGCGATGGAGCGCGCGAGCTCGGGATCCTCTGCCTCCGATTCGCTGGTCCGGCCGTAGCGCTGCGCGACGCAGATGACGCTCTTCGCGCCGAGCAAGATGTGATCGGTGTCGAGCCTCGCGCGCGCCTCGCGTGAGGAGGCGAGCCACGTCATGCCGCCGTGCATCCCGTCGTCGACGAACGCCTCGTAGCGCGCGAAGTCGGCCTGGAGGGGCAGATCCGCGCGCGCGACGCCGACCGCATCGAAGCCGAGCCGCCGGGCCTCGGCGACGATGCGCTCCTTGTTCGTCATTCGCGAGGCCTCTCCTTAGCGGGAAAACGCGTCGGGGTCAGGGGACCCGGCGCGCCAAATGCGGCTGAGCGCGCACAGGAGGCGACGTTGAGACGCATGATAGCTATGCGTAACGACGAACGTTTTCGGGAATTAGCACGAGCGAATCCGCCGCCGCTGCGGAGGGGCCGCGCGTTCGACTATGACAGCTCGCATGAAGCAGCTTCGTACGGGCATGTCCGCCCTCTTCTCTTCCTTCTGCGCGGCGGCGTTGTTCGTATCGGCTGCGTGCAGCTCCAGCAACACCGCGCCCCTCGCCGACGGCGGCACGGGCACGAGCGGCGGAGGACAGAGCTGCGAAGCGGCGCCCGTGCTCGGCAAGGCGGACTTCTGCAAGGCCTGCACGCTGTCCCCGAACGCGAGCCCCAACTCCTGTCACGCGCCGCGCACGATCAGTGCATGTTGCACGTATGTGCAGCCGCCCACGCAGGAGCTCATCCGCGGAACGGGGCTCAACCTCCACTCGTCGAGCGACCCCACCATCAACCTCGGCTGCCTCGACACGCCCGGCGAGCTCGGCACGTCCAAGAACGTCACGCTGAACGGCTTCCTGCGCGTCTTCTCGAGCGGTGGTGACTCGGCGGGCGTGAAGATCGAGATCTACAAGGAGGGCACGGACGGCGCCCTCGGCGCGCTCGTCGATAGCGCCGTCATCACGACGAGCGACGACGCGAAGAACCCGCCGCTGATGCCGAAGCCGGACTGGCTGAAGAAGTGCCCGCAAGGCGGCTGCACCTTCCGCGGCTTCTCCTACAAGAACGTCCCCACCGAGACGCCGCTCATCATCAAGACGTCGGACGCCGGCGACGGCTCGTCGTGGGCGCAGTTCTACGACTACAACGTCTTCTTCGCGAACGGCTCCGTCGTGACCGGCGACATCGTCAACTACGATCCGTCTGCCGTTGCGGCGACCGACATCAACACGGTCGCCTCGGCGGCCGGCGGCTTCACGCCCAAGCCCGACAAGGGGCTCATCGCCGGCGAGGTGCACGACTGCGGAGACGTGCGTCTCTCGGGCGCGACGGTCGACACCGACATCGCCCACGAAGGCGACATGTTCTACTTCGGCGAGAACGAGTCCGATCCCCTTCCCGACAAGTCCCGCGGCTCGCTCGGTACCAGCAAGCTCGGGCTCTTCGGCACGCTCAACGTCCCGACCGGCACGCCGATCAAGATCAGCGCCGTCGGCAAGCAGAATGGCCAGACCATCCTGCTCGGCACGTACACCGTCCAGACGTTCCCCGGTGCGGTCACGGCGCTCAGCTTCCGCGGCCGTCGTCCGTGGCAGAAGTAGCGAGAGACGTCGCAGCACCGACCCGGGACACGCTCTTCGGGGGGCGCGTCGCGCTCGCGCAGCCGGCGCGCGGGCGCGGCTATCGCGTCAACGTCGACGCGGTCCTCCTCGGCGCGTTCGCGTCGGGAGCGCTCGGTGAGACGCGACGTGCGCGACGTGCGCACGCCGCGTTCGATCTCGGTGCCGGCGTCGGGGCGGTGGGGCTCACGCTGCTCCATCTCGATGCCGCCGAGCACGTCACCATGCTCGAGGTCGACCCTGCGCTCGCCAGGCTCGCGGTCGAGAATGCGGCAGCCAACGGCTGGACGAAGCGCATCGAGGTGGTGCGCGGCGACGTGACCGACGCTGCGGTCGTTCCCGCAGGCGCCGCCGATCTCGTGGTGTGCAATCCGCCCTACGTGGAGCCCGGTCGAGGCCGCGCGCCGTCTGCCGTGAGCGCGCGCGCCCGGAGCGGACCGCTCTCCGTGTTCCTCGACGCCGCCCGTCGCCTGGCCGGTCGTCGCGCGCGGATCTGCCTGATTTACCCGGCGATCGAGGCGACGACGCTGCTCGTCGAGCTCCGGGCGCGCGGCCTCGAGCCGAAGCGACTCCGGGCCGTGCACGGTCGCGCCGGTGACCGCGCGCGCGTGGTGCTCGTGGAGTGCGCGACCGGGCGGCCCGGCGGCCTCGTGGTCGAGGCGCCGCTCGTCGAGACAGCGAAGGACGCGCCGGCTATCCTCTTCAATCGAGGATGATCGTTTCAAGACTACGCCTCGCCTCCGCTGCGCTCGTGCTCGCCGTGCTGACGGCGGACGTCGTAGCGAGCGCGGCGCCGCCGGCGGCTCCGGCCGCAGCTCCCGTCGTCGATCCTGCCGCCGCCGACAAGGGCATGGCCGAGGCACTCTTCCGTGCCGCGAAGGATCTCCAGGCCGAAGGCAAAGTCGCCGAGGCGTGCGCGAAGTACGTCGAGAGCCATCGCCTCGATCCCAAGCCCGGTACCATCCTCAACGTCGCCACCTGTCACGATGTCGAGGGCCGCACGGCCACCGCCTGGGCCGACTTTGCCGAGGCCGCCACCTTTGCCGCGCGCGCCCACCAGACCGATCGCGAGAAGCTCGCACGCAGCAAGGTCGACGAGCTCGGCAAGCGCCTGTCCTACGTGACCTTCCGCTTCCCCGAGGTGAAGGATCTCGTCGTGCTCCTCGACGGCAAGGCGCTGACGCCGGCCTCTGCCGGAACGCGCGTGCCGATCGATCCCGGTGACCATGAGCTCGATGCCCGCGCGCCCGGCAAGGCGCCGTGGACGACGCGCGTGAAGATCGAACCGGGTCCTGGCGAGCGTACCGTCGTCGTGCCGGTGCTGGCCGACGACGGCGCGACGGCCGCGGGGCCTCCGCCGCCCCTCTCCGCGAGCGCCGACAGTGGTGGCTCGTCGCGCGACGGCGGCTCTCAACGCGCGGTGGGGTGGGTCGCGCTGGGCGTCGGCGTAGCAGGCGCCGCCGCCGGTACGTTCTTCGGCGTTCGCACGCTCTCGCAGAAATCGACCGTCGACGAGCACTGCGTCGGCTCGCGCTGCGACGACGCCGGCCTTCGCGCCAACGACGGCGCCAAGGACTCGGCGACGCTCTCGACCATCGCCTTCGTCGTGGGCGGCGCCGCGCTCGCCGCGGGGATCGTGCTGCTCGTCACGTCACCGAGCGCGCGTTCGACCGCGCGTTCCGGTGCTGTCCGGAGCGTGTGGTAGCCTTCGTGGAGTGAGGGGTGCTCGCCCTGCGGCTCGGATCGTCGTCGTCGGCCTCGCGCTGTGCGCGGGATCGATGGCGTGCGCAGCCGTCGTTGGCCTTGAGGACAAGCAGCCGTACGACGCCGATGCCGCGAGCGCCGACGGCGGCGCGGGCCTCGATGGCGCCGTGCCGACCGACGCGCAGCCGACGTCGGATTCGTCGTTCGTGATCGGCCCACCCGAGACGTTCGCCACCGGTCAGCAGAAGCCATGGGGCGTCGCCGTCGACGACGCGTACGTCTACTGGACCAACGAGGGCGACGACACGGTGATGCGCGCGCCGAAGGGCGGCGGCCCGCCCGCAGTCATCGCGCGGAGCCAGGTCGAGCCGCATCGCATCCTCGTCGATTCGACGAACGTGATCTGGCACAACGCGAACTTCGCGAACCTGACCAAGGGCGACGGCGGCACGGACGTCTACGAGATCTCCAGCCTCGCGAAGAGCGGGATCACGAGCGGGGCGTTGCCGCGCAAGATCGAGGACGTCCAGGGCGGTCAGAAGGCCCGCACCATCGCCATCGCGCGCTCGCCCGACGACCAGATCTGGTCGACGTGGCCGGACAAGGTACGGCGCAACAACCGCGAGGACTCGAACAACGGCAAGGATCTCCTGAAGCCGCTCGATCCGCGAGAGCCCACTGCGCTCGCCGTCGACGACACCTACGCGTACTTCTTCCTCCAGCAGCCCGAGCAGGTCTGGCGCATCCTCAAGACCGCCGACGGGACCACCGATGCCGGCCGGCCCATCGTCGTCCTCGACAACATGCCGGAGGTGGTCGACATGGCTGCGGACGGCACCGCGCTCTTCATCGTCACCATCGGCGGCGCGCTCCTCGAGCTGCCAACGCCGAACGGCGGCGTGGTGAAGACCCTCGCGAGCGGGCACCCCTTCCCGCGCAACGTCGTGGTCGACGACCGGTCAGTGTACTTTACACATTCATCGGCCGTCGAGAGCGAAACCGACGGCGCAGTGATCATGGTCGCGAAGGCCGGCGGCGACGCGGTCACCATCGCGAAGGCGCAGAATCGCCCTCGCGGCATCGCCGTCGACGTCGCGCCCGACGGCTCGCACACCGTCTACTGGGCGACCTACGGCGACGGCAAGATCCAGCGCGCCCGCGTGCGCTGAGCACGCGAGCTCAGCGCGGGGCGCAGAGGCGATCGAGCGCGATCGCGCAGGCCGAGCGGACGCTGAGGTGGTTCCACGGGACCGGCCCGCGGATAGGCTCCAGCACCGCGTCGGCGCGGTCGATGAGCTCCGGCGCCAGGCCCCACCCGGTGCCGAAGACGAGGAGAACGGGACCGCCCGCTCCTTCGAGCTTCGTGCGCGCGGTCTCGAACGAGACGGTGTTCTTGCCTTCGAGGACGCGCGCCGCCGTCACCCAGACCTCGACGTCCGGGCCCAGCGCGACGACGGCGTCCTCGAGGGTGGGAACCGCGCGCACGATGGCGAGCGCGTCCTTGCGATCAGGGATGCGCTTGGCGCTCGAGCC
>JAYTZB010000632.1:0-3581 GCA_043742085.1 Polyangiaceae bacterium | reverse complement strand
CCGAGCCGTCGAGCGCGGCGGGCCGATAGTGCGCGGCGGCGGTGCGCTCCTGGAACGTCGGGATGGGCTCGATCACGACCGGCGCCGTGGGCAGGATGCCGAAGGCCTGGGGCAACGCGGTCTGCGCGCGCGTGACGGCCGACGTCGCGAGCGCCGTCACGTCGGCAGCGTCCTTGTGGAGGTAGCTCGTGTCGTGGGAGAAGCGCTCGAGGAGCGTCTTGACGGGCGCGCCGCCGAAGCTCTTCGCGGAGAGCGCGCTCATCTCCTGCTCGAGACGCGCGAGCGTGGTGACGCCCGAGTCGTGGATGGCCTGCGCGTCCATCGGCACTGTCGTGTAGAGGCGGATCGACGCGCGGTAACAGTCTGCGCCGTTCGGATTGGCCGAGACGCCATAGGCCTTGCGCGCGCGCGGCAGGTACTCGTCGCGCAGGAAATCACGGTACTTCGCGAGCGCGGGCGTGAGCTGGCTCGCGACGAGCGCGGTCCAGCGGGCGCGAAACGCCGGCTCCGGGTCGGCTGTTGCCGGACTAAAGAATGGCGAGGCCTCCGTTGGACCCGTGGTCAGCCGATCGAGCTGCTCGATCACCTGCCTCACGTTGCCTTCGTTCTGCGCGTACCCGAGCCGCAGGCCTTCTCGCAGGTTGGCGATCTGCGTGGTGACGTAGGCCGGAACCTTCGCGAAGCGCGCCAGGGCCTGCGCGCGCAGATCGGGCGTGCCCATCGGCTGCGACTGCGCGAGATCGGCGAGCATCACCTGGAAGCCGCCCATCTGGCGGACCGACCACAGCTCGAAGCGACACACGCGCGCTTGCTTCCGCGCCTCCAGCGTCTCGATGGTGACGTCGTAGGCGAGCCCCGCCGGCGTGCTGCCGAGCCCATCGCGAGCGATCCCCGAGAGGGTCGCGCTCCAGCGATCCTCGCGCGCCTCACGCGCCGCGTATTCCGCGAGCGAGTCTCCGGGGAGGTGGTCGAAGCGCGCGCCGGGCGGACGGAGCCGCGTCTCGAGCTCGGGCGATTCGGCGAGGTGATCGTCGACGAGGGCGTCGGCCACCGCGAGCACCTGCGCCGACGAGGAGGCTGGCGCGGAGGTCGTTGGGCTCGCCGGTCCCGGCGCCCCGCACGCCGGCGACACCATCGCAGACACCAACCCCGCGATCGAGAAGAGCAGAAAGGGTCGCACGGCCACCTCGGCGGCGGATGTTACTCCACATCGGACGAGCCCGCGCCGCAGGTCACGGCGCAGCGAGCGCGCGACCGACGCCGGCGCGCGGGACCGCGTACCGCGGCGGCGGCGCGACCGTGCGCGAGGTGCTGCAGCTGCAATCCGTGGTGAGCCAACCCTTCAAGCACGCGTCGAGACCGCCGAGGTCGCCGGTGCAGTTGATGCGCATGCGATCGCAGTCGCCTTCGATCGATTTGCTGCAGGTGCACGTGCCGTTCGCGCAGGTGAAGCCGAGCCCTACGCTGCCGTTGTTGAGCGCGGCGGTGCTGGTGTCGGTGGTCGCTTCTGCTTCGGGCGCTTCGGGGGCGTCCGCGGCGCAGCCCGCGAGCGCTACGACGGCAGAGCCGATGACGGCGATGAAACGAGCGAGGTTGTGGTTGGAGGCGGTGATCACGTGACGCATGACGGTGGTCCTTGGTTGGAGAGCGCCCGGTACGAGCGCTTCGACCCCACGTATTTAGGCAGTGAATATCCGCGCGCCTGTCACCCGAACGAGGGCGCCTCGGCGCGCGAGAAGCGCTCGGGCTCGAGAACTCGCCGTAGCGCTTCTCGCGCTGGCGGATCGGCCCTATGGACCTCGGCCATGTCGGTAGCAGCGACCCCTTCGTCACCTCGCGAGGGCGGGGATCGTCCCTTCTGGATCGTGAACGGCGTGGTGTCGGTCGTCGCGCTGTCGGTCCTCGCCTATCTCCTTCTCATCCGGCACGGCTCGGGCGGCGACCCCAGCTCGCTCTCCTTCATGCCGTCCATCAACGCAGCGTTCAACGGGACGTCTGCCGTTCTCCTCGTGCTCGGCGTGCGTGCCATCAAGCAAAAGCGGGTCGCGCTCCATCAGGGGCTGATGCTGTCGGCCTTCGCGTCGAGCACGTTCTTCCTGGTCGGCTACCTCGCCTATCACTACGTGCACGGCGATTCGAAGTACCCGGGCCACGGCGGCATCCGAGCGGCGTATCTCCTCCTGCTCGCGAGCCACGTGCTCCTGTCGATTCCCGTCGTGCCGATGTGCCTCGCGGCGTTCTATTTCGCGTTCAAGCGTCGCTTCACCACCCACAAGAAGATCACGAAGGTGCTCTTCCCGATCTGGCTCTATGTCTCGGTGACGGGCGTGCTCGTCTACTTCATGCTGCGCAGCGCGCACGGCTGAAGCGCGCTGCTCACTCCAATGCTCTTTCTCTACGCGGTCAGCCCGCACGTCTTCTTCGGACGGACTCTTCTCGCGACGGTGCCGTGGCTGGAGCACGCCTCGCCCGTGTGAAGGGCATTTCGCGGAAACGGGCGCTTCTTCTGGCCGGTTTCGTATCTCGTGACCATCGGCGCGGCGGTGTTGATCATGCGCCGCTTCGGCCGCCGCGGCGTGCTGGTGGTGACCGCAGCGAGCATGCTGCAGCTGTTCGACGCACGACCCGACTACGCATTGGCATCGAGCTCCCTGGCCGAGCCATGGGAGCGCCATGCCGACTGGGAATCGGTCGGGTCCTCCAGACCGAGACGATCATCGCGATCACCGACGTTCCCGCCAAGGTCATGGCCGCGTTCTCCGCGAAGTACCCGGGCGCGAAGTCCACGCGCGCCGAGAAGCAGGTGCGGACCGGCAAGGGCACGTTCTACGAGATCAAGTTCGACGCGCAGCCGAAGGCAAAGGAGGCCACCTTCTCGGAAGACGGGGCGTTCATCGCGGAGGAATGAACCCCGGTCGCGGCGGGCACGCGATGGACACCTGTTTCGGCGTCACGTAGCGTCCAGAAATGGCCCCATTCAGCGCTGCGATCCGCGACTTCCTCGCCGCTCCCGACGATGCGCGTCGGCTCGGGCCGTATCGCTGCAAGGACCTCCTCGACAAGGCCGGCTCCGCGCCGGTGTTCCGCGCCGTCGAGGAGCACGCAGGGCTCAGCCTGCGCGAGGTCGCGGTCAAGGTGTTCGACATCGGCAAGCCCGGCACGCCCGAGGGCGACGGCTCCCGCGTGGTCGACGAGGCGCGCTCGCTCTGCCGCGTCCAGCACCCCAACGTCGTTCGCTTCCACACGCTCTCGACCGACCCCAAGCGCGGGCTCATGGGCCTCGTCATGGAGTTCGTGAAGGGCATCAGCCTCGAGCGCGAGCTCGCCGAGGTAGCTCCGGGCACCGCGCACGCGCGCCGTATCGCGCTCGCCGTCGAGATCGGCATCAGCATCGCGTCGGCGCTCGCAGCCGCGCACGAGGCGGGGGTCGTTCACTGCAACGTGAAGCCGTCGAACATCATGCTCTCCGAGGGCACGCACAAGCTGATCAACTTCGGCATCGCCGCTTCGCTCCGTCAGACGGTCTACCCTGGCGAGCGCGCCGGGCTCACGCTCGATGACCTGCCGCCCGATTCGATCGG
>JAYTZB010000631.1:0-1783 GCA_043742085.1 Polyangiaceae bacterium | reverse complement strand
GCGTTGGTTCGGGAGCGGCCGAAGGAGTCGGCGAAGGCGTGGGCGCGGGCATCTCCACGCCGACGCCGCCCAGCTGCGCGGTGAGCTGCTCGCGGAGCTCGAGCTCGAAGCTATGGTTACGCTGCGTCGTCTGGAGGTCACGCCCCTTCGCGCGCAACGCTGCTTCGTGCTTCGTGGCAGCCTTCAGCTCGTCGAGGAAAGAATCCGGGAGCTCGGCGACGGTGGTCGGCGCGCTGTAGGCGTCGACGACGCCATTCGGCGGCGGCACCGTCGCAAAGCTGGGCAGCTTCTCCGGCCCCTTGTCCCGCTTCGCGCGGTCGTCATCGTCTGGCATCCCGGGACGGATACTACCCCCGCAGAAGGCGCAGTGAATAGTGGTCCCCGAGCAGGCGTTCAGGTAGACGATGTTGGCGCGGATCATGGCAGAGACCGACACCGAAAAGCGGCCGGAAGGCGACGCGGCGGCAGCCCTTCCGTCGGCCGGCGAGGGCGCGCCGGCAACGTCGCAGGCGCCGGCACCTCCGGAGGCGGCCGAGGCCGCGGCGCCGGCGAAGCGTGCGTCCTCGCGGCCCGTCGAGGCCGCCGCCCCTGCGAAGCATCCGTCCTCGCGGCCCGTGGAGGCCGCCGCCCCTGCTGGACCCGCTGCCCCTCCTCGGGCCGATGACGACGCCCTCACCGGTGTCGATGCGCCACCGCCGGCAGTCGCAAGCGCGGTCGCCGAACGCGCGTCGGGCAAGGAGCCGGTCGCGAGGCCAGCATCCGCCGCGTTCCCCACGTCGGGCCGCTCGAGCGTCAAGACGCTTGCGGCGACCGGTGGTCCGCTCGCCGCCTACGAGGCGATCGCGCGCTCGGCTCGGCTCCCCGACCTCGTGGCGATCGCGCACAAGATCCTCGCTGAAGCTTCGGTCGCGCGCCGCCACGGCTGGGACTACGCGGCGAAGGTCGCGGCTGCGGCAGACGACGCGAAGCTCGCGCGCAGCGAGGCCGACACCGCGTTCGGTAACGTGCTCGACGTGCTCGGCTCGGGCGGAGACGGCGAAGCGCAGCGCGCGCTCGCCGCCGGCCTCTACGCCCACGTCATCGCCGAGGCGCGGCGCGACGACGACGATCGACTTGCCGGCGACATCCTCTGGCTCGCCACGCACACCGCCTTCGACGCGACTCCCCTGCTCGATCGCGCGCTCGGCGACGAGGCCGACGACGTCTGGACCGCCATCGCGGATCGTGTCCGCCGCATCGACGAGGGCAAGGGATCGGCACCCGCGCGCGGCGAAGCCATCGTCGGTTGCGCCGCGCTGTCCGCCTCCGAGTCGGCGGTCGCGCGGAAGGCGGTCGTCGATCTCGCACCGCGGCTCCACGATCCGACGCTCGCGCGCCTGCTCGGCGCGGCGACGCAGGCTCCGCTTCGCGAGGTGCGGCTCGAGGGCGAAGCCATGGCCGCGCCGCGCGGGCCGGTGCTCACCGCGGTCCTCGCGCTGACCGGCATACTCTTCGCGATGCATGCATTGCGCATCATTGCGCGGCTCGCGCTGGCGTACCGGCGGCCCGCCGAGGTCTCGCTCACCGAGGCCGGGATCCGCATGCGCACCCGTACCGAGCTGCTCGGCCGTACGCTGCGGGAGCGGGAGCACGTGATCGTTCGCGCGGGCCTGGTGCGCGTCGTGCGCGAGGTGCGCTACCCGCGTGCGGCCTTCTACGCCGGCCTCCTCGCCCTCGCCGCCGGCAGCTACATCGGCGTCCGCGCCTTCGTGGACGGCGTCCGCGCCGCTTCGCCCTCGTTGCT
>JAYTZB010000630.1:0-2991 GCA_043742085.1 Polyangiaceae bacterium | reverse complement strand
GACGCTTGAGGAACGTCTTCTGCTGCACGCCGCGCGGCTTGAGCGTCTCGCCGAGCTCGCCCGCGATCGTCTGATCCAGGCACGAGGGCAGGGGCGCATCGCTCGGCTTGGCGGCCGCTTGCGACGGGCTAATGTCCGCAACCGCGCTTCCACCATCGAGCGCGAGCACGACGATGGTGACTGCGAGACCCCACGTTGGTCGCAACACCAGGCGCGAAGCCTACCGCCGTTCCTCGTGCACACACAACTCGGCGGCGCGCGGAAGCCGCCACGAGGGGTCGTCGGTTCGTCGGCTGCGTGCGTGATAAGATCTCTCACGATGGAGCACTTGACGGGGACGCGGATCCGTCGCGAGGCGACCCCGGCGACCGTCAACCTGCGGCGCTGCAAGCTCGTCGTCATCAAGGGCGCCCAGCGCGGCACGGAGTTCGTGATCGCGGGCGACGTCATCCGCGTCGGCAAGGCTCCGGACAACGACCTCGTCCTCGCCGACGAGACGGTCTCGCGCGTCCACTTCGAGATCGTGCGGGACGCGAAGGGCTACCTCGTCCGCGACATGAAGAGCACGAACGGCACGTTCCTCGACAGCGCGGAGGTCAAGGAGGCCTACCTGCGCGCGGGCTCGGTGATCAAGGCCGGCGAGGTCGAGCTCAAGTTCACGCCGTTCGAGGAGCGCATCGAGATCCTCCCGTCGGAGAAGGAGGCGCTCGGCGACATGGTCGGCAAGTCGCCGGCGATGCGCGAGATCTTCGGCCTCGTCGAGAAGATCGCCCCGACCGATGCGACCGTGCTGATCGAGGGCGAGACCGGCACCGGCAAGGACATGATCGCCCGCACGTTGCACCTGCTCTCGCCGCGCGCCGACAAGCCGTTCATCGTCGTCGATTGCGGCGCGGTCGCGGGCACGTTGATCGAGAGCGAGCTGTTCGGCCACGAGAAGGGCTCGTTCACCGGAGCCGTCAGTCAGCGCAAAGGGTTCCTCGAAGCGGCTGATGGCGGCACGTTGTTCATCGACGAGATCGATGACCTGTCGCTCGAGCTGCAGCCGAAGTTGTTGCGGGCGCTCGAGGATCGCGAGTTCCGCCGGGTGGGCTCGTCGAGCGCGGGGATCAAGTTCGACACCCGGGTGATCGCCGCCAGCAAGAAAGACCTCTGGAGCGAGGTGCAGGAAGGCCGCTTCCGCGAGGACCTCTACTTCCGACTCTCTGTCTTCACCGTGGCCCTGCCGCCGCTGCGCGATCGCAAGGAAGACATCCCGCTGTTGGTGGACACCTGGGCCGTCGCTCCGTTGTGGGAGAAGCTGCCGGAGGCCGAGAAGGCGAAGGTGATGGGCCACACCTGGCCGGGCAACGTGCGCGAGCTGCGCAACTTCGTCGAGCGGCGCAAGTACATGGCCGACATGCCCGAGCTCGCGATGGATGCATTTCTTCGCGACTACTCGGGGCCACAGAAGGTCGCGGGCGAGCAGCTGCCCGTCAACTACGCGGGGCCCTTCAAGGACTGCAAGGACGAGGTCGTCCGCGGCTTCGAGCGCGAGTACCTGACCCGGCTGATCTCAAACGCGCAAGGGAACATCGCGAAGGCCGCGCGCGATGCGGGGCTCGACCGCAAGCACCTCTATTCGCTGCTGCACAAGTACCAGCTGGTGAAGAGCAGCGACGGGTAGCTACTGCTTGACCAGCTGGATGCGGCGGTTGTTCGCGCGGCCCAGCTCGCTGCTGTTGGGCGACGCAGGCTGCTTGTCGCCAAACCCATCGGCGGTCAGCCGCGCAGCGTCTACGCCCAGCTTCGTCGTCAGCCAGGCCTTGACGGCGTCGGCGCGCTTCTTCGAGAGCGCGAGGTTGGCGCGCGCGGCCCCGACGTTGTCGGTGTGGGCCTCAATCCGAAGCTTCCAGTCGGGCTTGTTCTTCAGCAGCGCGGCGATCTGTTCGAGCGCCTTGCCCGACTCGGGCTTCGGGTCGGCCTTCCCGGGAGCGAAGGTGATTTCATAGACAGCGAGCGAGCCGTGCTTCGAGATCAGCTCGGCCATCGCCTCGGCGTCGAGCTCGAAAGGCGACTGCATCTTCTGGTTCTCGACGACCCAGAGAAACAGCTCGGGCCCTTCGAAGTTGTCGGTCGGACAGGCGGCGACGATGAAGAGCTGGCCTCCGGACTCTGCGTTGCCCTCGCCGCTGATCCACTTCCCGTTCGCCCAGTCGATGTCGGGCGCCGGTGCGAGCACCCCGCTGTGGTTGGCGAGGAGGCGCGACTTGAAGAGGGCGGCGAAGCTCTTGCTGACCTGGGCGCAGGTGACCCGGGGCGGCAGGCGGTAGACGTTGAGGAGCGACTTGCCCTCGACAGTTCTGGTCTGGCGGTCCTTGACGGGGAACTTGAAGGACTCGGAGTCATTGACCTCGCTGTCGGTGATGAAGGAGCCCGGCCAGCGCTTCACCGCAGGGTGGTCGTGGGTGCCGTCGCGGTCCGACTGCGCCAGCGCGAGCAGAGGGACGAGACCGGTGAGGATCAGAGCTGCGCGCATGCGCAGGGCTTTTATCGGGCCTGCCCCGGAAGAGGGAAGGGCTGTCAGCTCCGCATCGGGCTGAGCGCGAGCGCCTTTTCATCGTGCAGGTAGAGCCCGACCCAACCGAGCTTTGCGGTTAAGGATTTCGGGCGCGATCGCACTGCTGCGTCACGAGCTCCAGGCAGCGAGTCGGTCTCTGACCAACGCGCGACGGCGTCGATCCGCAATTCGCTTCACCCACCGGGAGAGCTCGGCGCGATTCAAGGTTGTGGGCAGCTCGAGCTCGGGCGGACTGGCGAATAGGCGCGAACGCGTGCCTGCCAGGTAGGCGAGATCGAAGAGCGCCTTTTCAACGGTCGCGAGCCTGGCCCCCGACGGAAGCGTCTCGAAGCCGCCGAACAGCTCAGGCGAAACCCGGTGCAGCGAAAATTCGCCGACGGTCGTGTGGACCCGCTGCGGGCGCCCAAGCGTGATCGCGTAGTGTGTCTGCG
>JAYTZB010000629.1:0-4697 GCA_043742085.1 Polyangiaceae bacterium | reverse complement strand
GAGGTCGTGCTCGACGTCGCGAGCTGCACGTTCGGCGCGCGTCCGCCCTGTACGCGGATCTCGCCCACCACGCCGCAATGCATGGTGCGGGTCATGGTGCGGGGCGGGATCTCGCCGAGCTTCGGCGGATGTTGCACGAGCTCGCTCGCGCGCAGCGAGTTGTCGGCGGTGGCGAGCGCGATCATCGCGGCGAAGCTCCCGGGAGCTACGGGACGCACCACATCGAGCGCGAGCGTGTGATTGCGCGCGTTGCGCCGCTGAGCGATCTCGAGGGCGGGCACGGTCTTCGCGGAGACCTCGTGCGAGGGTCGCGAGATGGTCGCGGCGATGGCCTTCGCGAGCTCGACGAGCCAGGGCGCATCCTCGCGCACGTAGAGCGAGGTCGGCGCGCCGCCCCAGCCCTCTTCGGGCTCGGTGGTCCACGCCGGACCCAGCGCCAGATAGGACAGCCGCGCCGGCGGGATGCCGTCGCAGATGCGCTGCGCGACGCCGGGCGCGTCCCACGTACCGGCATCGCGACCCGTGAAGAGCACCGCCCATCCCGCGGCGCCGAAGTCGAACGGTCGTGACCCCGCGCGCGGCTCGTGGAGGCCGGAGCCGAGCCAGCCGAGGTCGTCCGCGCCGCTCTCGAAGGCGCGCAGGGATGCCGCGAGGTCGGGTGCAGCTTGCACCACCACCTCGTCGAGGTAGGACGGGCCGCGCGCGGCGAGCACGTTGCGAGCGAGCACGAGCGTGTCGCCGCGCGTGGTGTGCATCATCGGACCGGTGCCGTCGGGAGACTCCGGCGAAAAGCCCGTGGGCACCATCGCCACGATCGGCGAGGCGAGCGCGCGGACGAGACGGCTCGCATCGCGCATCGCGAAGACCAGGGATCGTCCGTCGATCTTCGGCGCCGGCACATCAGCGAGCCACGCGCGTCCGCCGAGCGTGCGCGAGCGGGCGATGGCGCCCGCAGCGTCACGCGCCTCGAACGCCTTGCCCTTCGCGGTGCGAAGCCCGGTGCGAAGGCGGACGCGAAGGCTCGCGCCCTCGGGCTCGGGATCGGCCTCGGCGAGGGATGCGACGAAGGCACCGCTCTCGTCGCGCGCGTAGAGCGTGTCGAAGAGGGCTTCGCCGAAGATGCCGGCGGCCGCGTCCTCGAGGCGATGCGGATCGATGGCGAGGACCGGCCACGGAACGCGGAGCGCGATCCGCCCGCCGACCGACGTGCGCCCGCGCGCGTGCGCTACTCCGAGCGAGACGAGCGGCGAGAGCCCGATGCCCGCCGCGAGCGTCGCCTCGAGCAACCTCCGACGCGGGAGGCGCGGCGCATCATCGAACAAGCCACACCTCGCTCCCCACCACCGCGACGAGGCCCGGAACGCCCTTTTCTTCGGGCGGACAGATGCCGATCGCGCGCACGCCTTCCTTCGCCGGAAAGCGGAGGCGCGGCGTGAGCAGGCCCTTGGCGAAGCTCGACACGAGCACGAGGTCATCGGGGCCATCCGACGTGGTGATCACCTCGGGGATGCCATCGAGATCGAGGTCGGCGATCGCGACCTGCGTACCGGTGCCGTCGAGCGCCGCCTCGATGGCCTTTGCGCCGCCGACGTCCTGGCGGCGAACGCGCATCTTTCCGCCGGGCTCGTGCGCCGCGACGATGTGCGCGACGACGCCGTCGCGACCGACGGCATCGAGCGTCGCGATGGCGTCGTAGCGCTGCGCCGGCGGGATGAAGAGCGGGAGCGGCTCGCTGGGCTTCGCGCTCGCGGCCTTCGCGACGGCGGTGCCTGCCGCGGAAGCGCCCGGCTTCAGCGCGATCGCGAGGTCGCACGGCACGACGGGTCCGTCGTAGGCGCCGGCCTCCGGGCTCGGCGCCGCGCAGCCTTCGCCGTCCGCGCCGATCACCGGCAGACCGGTGAGCTGACGGCGCGCGACGAGCGCTGCGTCGACCGCGACGCCGCCGCGATCGGTGGTGCCGAGGAGGATCTCGCCGCGATGACCGCGCGGCGACACGAGCACGGAGGCGAGGGGCTCGCGCATCGGCACCGGCGCACGCGACGCGATGGTGCTCCACGCGGCTGCACGGAGGACGACGAGCTTGCCGGCTCGGATCTTCGCGATGGCGACGCGCGCGCGCGTGACGAGGACCAGCTCGTTGCCGCCATCGCCGTCGACGTCGCCGCAGCCGACGGCGATGACCTCGCCCTCGTCGTGCTTGATCTTGTGCAGCGTGGTCTGCTCGAGGAGCAGCGGCGCGAGGAAGCCGCGGATCTCGGCGTCGAGCGGTGCGTTCGCGAACGCATGCGCGCGCGGACCGGGGACGGGATTGCGCAGGCGCTCCCAGCCGTTCGAGACCACCGGATAGAGGTCGGCGGTGACGCGCAGCTCGCCCTTGGCGATCTCGAGCTGCAGGTACACGAGCGAAGCCGCGCGGCCCGAGACGCCGCGCGCGACGGCGAGCGCCGCCGGCTGCGGATGCGCCTTCGCGACGCCGATGCGACCGGCCACCTGCGCGGCGATGCGAACGGCGAGCTCGTCGCCCTTCGGCGCAGGGATGTCGCTCGCGATCGTGGAGGCGACGACGATGGCGCCGTTGGGCATCGGACCCAGGCCTTGCGCGATCTCGTGCGCGACGTGGAGGATCGCGCCGGCGTGCAGGGGAGCGGGAGCGGAAGCGGAAGCGGGAGCGGGAGCGGGAGCGGGAGCCGGGGCGGGAGCGGGCGTGGCAGTGGTGGACGCGGGGGCTTTTTTTGCGGGCTGCGCGGAGGTCTGCGAGCTCGCCAGGGCGAGCGCGAGGACGAGCGTGATGACGGAGGCGCCGCTCTTCACGGAGCGGACCCTGCGTCCGCGCTCGTCGTCACGGACGGTGCGGGCGGCGTGGCGGTCGCGGTCGCGCTGGCGTCGGGCGTCGGGCCGGCGTCTTCGCGCGCCTCGGCGACCTCGGTCGGCTCGGTGCCTTCGAGAAACACCTCGTCGATCGCGCCCTCCGCGCCATCGGCCACGCGCTTGCCGGTCTTCGGATCGATGGCGATGGTCACGACGCCAGGCGGCCTCGGGAACTCGGCGCGTGGTTTGTTCTCGTGGGCGGCCTTCATCAGCGCGATCCATGCCGGCAGCGCGGTCGATGCGCCTGTTTCGCCGGAGCCGAGCGGCTTGTTGTCATCGTAGCCGACCCACACCACGCTCGCGATCTCGGTCGAGTAGCCCGAGAACCACGTGTCCTTCGAGTCGTTGCTGGTGCCGGTCTTGCCCGCGATGGGCCGCGCGAGGATCTTCGCCTTCGCGCCGGTGCCGTGGTCGATCACGCTCTGGAGAAGGCTCGTCGTCACGTACGCCTCCGCCGGATCGAGGACGCGACGCGGCGGAGGACCGGCCTTCAGCTCGACGTCCTTCCCATCGGGGCCGACGATGCGGGTCACGACGCGCGGCTCCTCGTACATGCCACCGGCTGCGAACGTCGCGTACGCGCCGATGAGCTCGATGGGATGGACCTCGTACGAGCCCAGCGCCAGCGAGAGATCGGGCTTGAGCGTGGAATTGACGCCGAGCGCCTTCGCCCAGTCGACCACGCTCGCGGGGCCGACGTCCTCGAGCACGTGAACCGCGCCGACGTTCACCGAGTTGGCGAGCACCTCACGGAGGCGCAGCGGGTCGGTGCCCGTCCAGCCCTCGTAGTTGGCCGGCTTGTAGTTGCCCGCGAACACCGTGGGCTGCACGTCGACGAGCGTGGCCGGCGTGTAACGACGTGCGTGGATGGCATACGAATAGAGAACGGGCTTGAACGTCGAGCCCGGCTGCCTGCGTGACTGCGTCGCGCGATCGAGGCCGCCCGCGGCGCCCTCGTAGTTTCCGACGAGCGCGAGCACCTGACGCGTTCGCACGTCGAGCACCACCATCGCCGACTCGGGGCCCAGCTCCAGGCGCAGCGGCACCTTGGTGATCGGAGACGGCGCCGCGCCTTCGCGCTGCGTGGCGACCACGTTCGGCACGGGCGCAAGGAGGCTCACGCGCACCCGAGCGCCAACCTCCGCGAACTGGCTCGGCGGCAGGCCGGCGGGGTTGTAACGCTTGTAGTCTACAACCTTCACCGAGCCGAGGACCGTGCCCACGCGCACGTCGATGGTGCCGGTGAGGTCGTCGGCCGACACCACGACGCCGGTGAAGACCTTGTGCGACTCGAACGTGGGCGTGCCGTCGAACACCGGCGGCGGAGCCGCGACGGAGGCCTTCTTTCCCTTGCTCGGAGCCTGCGCGACGCTCGGCGCCTTGAGCGGCGCGACCAGCGCATGCCGCTTGTCGTAGGCCTGCAGGTTCTCGCGCAGGGACTTTCGCGCCGCCGCCTGGAGATGCGGGTCGATGGTGGTGGTGATGGTGAAGCCGCCGCGTGGTCCTCGCTCGGGCTCGAGCTCGAGGAGCATCTTCCTCGCGATCGATACCGCCTCCGGCGCGAGCTCGCTGTCGGTCTCGTGCGCGGGCGCGAGGCGAACGGGCTCCTCCTTCGCGGTCTCGTACTGCGCGTCGTTGAGGAAGCCCTTCTCGTGCATCTGCGCGAGCACGAACTCGCGCCGCTGCAACGAGCGCTTCAGATCGCGCTTGGGCGAGTAGATCTCCGGGCCCGCGGGGATACCCGCCAGCATGGCCGCCTCCGCGATGGTGAGCTCCTTCGCGGGCTTGCCGAAGCTGTAGCGCGCCGCCTCCTCGATGCCGTAGCGGCC
>JAYTZB010000628.1:0-2807 GCA_043742085.1 Polyangiaceae bacterium | reverse complement strand
ACCGTCGCGATCATCCAGCCGCTCTGAGCGCGCCTTCGTAGCTCGACGCTACTTCGCGGCGACTTCGCCGGGCGCCAGCGCCAGGCCGAAGGCGTCGTGGAGCGCGCGCACGGCGAGCTCCGTGTACTTTGCATGGATCAGGCACGAGATTTTGATCTCGCTGGTCGAGATGGCCTGGATGTTGATGCCCTCGGCGGCCATGATGCGGAACATCTTCGCGGCGATGCCGGCGTGCGAGCGCATGCCGAGGCCCACGATCGACACCTTCACGATGTCCTCGTCGTAGCGGACCTCGGTGGTGCCGACGCGCTTCGCGACCTCCTCGATGAAGGGCTTCGCACGCGCGAGATCGCTCTTGCCGAGCGTGAAGGTGACGTCGGCGCGGCCCTGCGACTCCTTCGACACGTTCTGGATGATCATGTCGACGGAGATGTTCTTCTCCGCCAGCGCGCCGAAGAGCTCCGCGACGACGCCCGGCTTGTCGTTCAGGCCGACGCAGTGAACGCGCGCCTCGTTCTTGTCGTAGGCGATGCCGGCGACGACGACGTCCTCGAGAGACTTGTCCTCGCCGGTGACCCACGTGCCTTCGGCATCGGAGAACGAGCTGCGCACGTGAACCGGGACGCCGTACTTCATTGCAATCTCCACGCTGCGGATCTGCAGCACCTTCGCGCCGAGAGACGCGAGCTCGAGCATCTCTTCGTACGAGATGCGCGGGATCTTTCGCGCCGAGGGGCAGATGTTGGGGTCGGTCGTGTAGACGCCGTCGACGTCGGTGAAGATCTCGCAGGCGCTGGCACCGATGGCGGCCGCGATGGCGACCGCGGACGTGTCGGAGCCGCCGCGCCCGAGCGTGGTGATGTCGCCGTGCTCGTTCACGCCCTGGAAGCCGGCGACCACCGCGATGTGGCCCTGCTTCAGCGTCTCGAAGATCTTCGAGCCCTCGATGGTCTTGATGCGCGCCTTCGTGAACGCGCCGTCGGTGAGGATCTTCACCTGGTGACCGAGGAGCGAGCGCGCCTGGCCGCCCTCGTTCTGGATGGCCATGGCGGTGAGCGCGGCGGCGACCTGCTCGCCGGTCGCGGCGATGACGTCCATCTCGCGAGCGTCGGGGACGCTGACCATCTCGTGCGCGAGGCCGAGGAGGCGATTCGTCTCGCCGCTCATCGCGCTCACGATGACGACGATGTCGTCGCCCTTCCTTTGCGCCGCAATCGCGCGACGAGCGACGTTGCGAATGCGGTCGATCGAGCCGACGGAAGTGCCACCGAATTTCTGGACGACGAGAGCCACGAGAATGCCTCGTTTACGAAGCTTTTCGCGGTGCGTCAACGGGCGAGGTATCATCGCAGCAATGCGCGTCTCTCCCACTCCAGGCCGCGCCGCGGCTCGAGCGGCGCTCATCGGGCTCGTCGCAGCCGCTGCAGGCGGCGCAGGCCTCGCCGGTGCCGCGTGCTCCGCCTTCGATGAAGCGACGACGAGCTCGGACGCCGCGATCGACACGGAAGCCGGCGCTACGCGCGACGGAGCGGTCAGCCCTGACTCGGGATACTGCATTCCGGGGGGCTTCTGCGATTCGTTCGACGACGACGTGGCCCTGCCGCGCGCGTGGAAATTGGTGAAGGGGAGCGGCGCGGCAAATGTCGCGGTCGTCAAGGATGCGGGGTTGAACGGCTCCGGTGCATTCGTCGTGTCGATCACGGACGACCAGACCGTGCAGAGCGGCTATCTCCAGCTCGACTCCGTGCCGAACGGACCGGAGGCGTACACGATGATCCTGTCGTTCTCCGCGAACGTGACCACCACCGGCACCGGCTTTCTCCTCGGTCCGCGATTCAACACGGACGAGGGCAAGCTCGGCGAGCACGACCTCATCATCGACTTCCACGCGGGCCAGACGCGGCTCGATCACTACGCGCCGCTCTGCGACGGCGGCTGCGCCACCCCGAACACGGACACCCCACTCTCGCCCGGCTGGCATCGCTTCGTCCTGACGGTGGACGTTCACGGCCCCGACGCCGGCGACTACGGCTCGCTCTCGTACTTGGTCGACGGCGCCTCCGGAGGCACCGCGGCGTTATCGTTCTCGATGTCGAAGCCCGCGTCGTACGCGTTCCAGGTCGGCATCACGTATTCCACGGGCAAAGCTGCTGGCACAGTGGCGTTCGACGACGTCTCGCTGGTGGTCAAGCCGTAGAGGCCAGCCCGCGCATCGGCCGCGTCTCTCTCGTGCTCCTCCCGCGCGGACAACTGTTGACCGCACGCCCCACCTCGTCGATGGTCCCGCCGCGCGAGATGGGGAGCTACGCGGGTTACTTGCTCGAGACGTTCGTCACGCTGCTGGCGGTGTGCGGGCTTGCGTTCGTCGTCCTCTACGGTGCGCGACGGCTTGGCATCGGACGGCCACGCGGGCCCATCCAGCTCGTCGGACAGCTCCCGCTCGACGCACGACGCGCCATCTACCTCGTCCAGGTCGGTGACCAGGTGCTCGTGGTCGGCGCCTCGGAGGCCGGTATCACCAAGCTCGGCGAGGTCCCAGCGACGCAGCTCCCAGCCGTCGATCCCACCGTCGCCGCGCCATTCTCCGACGTGCTCGCGCGCGTCCTCGGGACGTCGAAGCCGAAATGACGCTCGGCCTTCTCGCGCTCGCGCCCGCCGCCGAGGTCGTCAAGGTCGACGACGTCCTCGGCAAGCCGATCGCGCTCGTGGTCGCGCTCGCCCTCGTGTCGCTCGTGCCGTTCGTCTTCATGGGCGTCACCGCCTTCGTGAAGATCTCCACCGTGCTCCAGATCGTCCGCAGCGCCATC
>JAYTZB010000627.1:0-3726 GCA_043742085.1 Polyangiaceae bacterium | reverse complement strand
GCCCCAAGCCGACAGGACACAGAGCCATGAAGACGCGTACTTACCTCCTTGCCTCGCTGATTGCCACGCTTGCTGCGGCCTGCGGCGCCGCTCCCGTCGACGGCGACGCCCAGGAGGGCAGCGTTTCCGAACAGGACATCACCAAGCATCTCTCCGTGAAGCTGACGCGGACCGATCTCGTCTCCGACGAGGCGGGCAAGGCGGCCACCACCGACGCCAATCTGAAGAACGCCTGGGGCATCGCGTTCAACCCTGCCGGTCCGGCCTGGGTGTCGAACGCCGGCTCCAGCACGACGACCGTCTACGACGCGACGGGCAAGCTGCTCCTCACCGTCGCTGTTCCCGCCGCGGCGAGCGACACCGAGGGATCGTCCCCGACTGGCCAGGTCTTCAATGGCTCGACGGGCTTCGCGGGCGACAAGTTCATCATCGCGAACGAGCACGGAACGATCGTCGGCTGGCAGCCCGCCGGTGGCGCAAAGACGCGCGCCGATCGCACGGCCGCCGGCTCCGTCTACAAGGGTCTCGCCATCGCGGGCGGCCACATCTTCGCCACCGACTTCCACAACCGCGCCGTCGACGTGTTCGATGCAAACTACACCAAGCTCCCGACCAGCGGCTTCGTGGACCCGACCGTCCCGGCGGACTACGCGCCGTTCAACATCCAGGAGCTCGGCGGCAAGCTGTACGTCACGTTCGCGCAGCAGGACGCCGACAAGCACGACGACCAGCAGGGTCCGGGCAAGGGTTTCGTCAGCGTCTTCGAGACGTCGGGCAAGCTGATCGGTCGCGTGGCATCGCGTGGCACCCTGAACGCGCCGTGGGGCCTGGCGCTCGCGCCGTCCTCGTTCGGCTCGAAGCTCGCGGGCAAGCTGCTCGTCGGAAACTTCGGCGACGGCGCGGTCCAGGCATTCGACGTCTCCTTCACGAGCGCAGCGAGCAGCGGCGGAGGCTACGGCTACGGCTACGCGCCGCCCGTCACGCCGACCAGCACCGTGCACGCCACGTATCTCGGCAGCCTCCTGGGTGCGAATGGGCAAAAGCTCGCCATCGAAGGCCTCTGGGCGCTCGCCGTCTCGCCGCAGGGCGAGCTGTTCTTCACCGCCGGTCCCGGTGGCGAGGCGCATGGTGCGTTCGGCAAGCTTTCGCTGACGACTGCACACTGAAACACCGAGCGCGGCTCGGGTCGGCGAGGACGATCAGCCCTGATCGTCCTCGCTGCGCAGGACGATGGCGGCGTGGACGAGCGGCATCAGGAGCACGAACGTCACCGCGACGAGCGCGAAGCTCACCCAGGTCCAGTCGCCAGGCGGACCGATGCGCGCGAGCGACGCGAGCATGATCACGATGCCGAGGACGGCGTGGCTCCGCGACGGCGCGCTCCAGACGAGCGCGCTCGTCGTGACGGCGAGCACCGCGCAGCCGACGGCGAGCAGGCTCTTCCAGCTCCACGGGACCGGGTTGCCCTTGAACCAACCGACGAGCGCGAAGGCGGTGAGCGCGCTGAAGAACAGCAGCGCCATCGATGCGATCAGCGCAGCCCGCCTGGAAGCCCTGTCATCCACGGGAAGGCCGCCAGTGTACAACAATGCCTCGGGGCCGGCGTGATTGATGCGTGATTGATGCGCGACCGGCGCGCGAGCCTAGCCGCGGACGCGGATGGCGTACGTCAGCTTCACGACGCTCTTCAGCACGTTCGGAACGCGCTTGAAGAGATTGATCGAAGGCGGACGCTTCTCGACGACGCGCACCGGGATCTCGCGCGTGCGCACGCCGCCGCGATCGGCGCGTATGACGAGCTCACTCGCGAAGACGTCCTTGTCGACGAGACAGGAGCGGACGATGTCGAGGAGCGCGACGCGACGGAACGCCTTGAGGCCGTGGGTGTCGGTCCCGCGGAAGCCGAGCAGCAGCTTGAGCATCGTCGAGTAGGCAATGCTCGCGGCGTGGCGGATGGCCGGGCGATCGTCCTCGGCGCCGGCAACGAGCTTCGAGCCGATCACGAGGTCGGCCTCGCCGGTCTCGAGGATCTCGACGGCGCGACGGTGGAAGTCCGCGTCGCAGAGATCGATCTCGTCGCAGAGGACGAGCGTGCCGCGCGCGAGGAGGATCCCTTGCTTCAGCGCCTTGCCGTAGTTCGGCTCGCCGATGCTGATCATCTTCACCTGGCCGTCGGTCGACGCGCCGTACTTGGTCGCGAGCTCCTGGCCGATCTCGACGGTGCGATCCTTCGAGCCGTTCTCGGCGAGGATGATCTCGTAGGTCCACCCCATCGGCTGGAGCCGCTCGCGAAGATCGACGACCGCAGCGTGGAGGATCGCCTCCTCGTTGTAGACGGGGATGACGATCGAGATCCGCGGCGGCGTCGTGGTGCCGAGCGACTCGGAGGCGGGAGGACGATTGGACTGAGGGCTCGATGGCATCGGATGTCGCGCGGGCGAAAAGCTCGAACCTTCTAGTACGGTTCTCACTGTGTCGCCAAGTCAGCTGTGTCGTAGTAGGGTCCCCGCCGCGATGAAATCACTCGTTTTCGGGCTCGCGTTCGGTCTCGCGCTCGCGGGTTGCGGCAAGGACCCGCCGAAGAAGGTCGACGACGAGCCGAAGAAGACGACCCCTGTGCCCTCGGACATGGTCTTCAACGACTTCGTCCCGAGCGGCGGCGGCGGCTCGATCGTCGGGGTGAAGACCGACGGCGGCATGCTCGAGGGCGGCATGGCGTCCGCCGAAAACCCGCCGGGAGCCGACCCGGGGGGCGCCGCAGGCGCCCCAGGTGGCGGCGACGAAGCGCAGCCGAAGCTCAAGGTCCTCGAGACCGGCGCCGAGCCGCGCGCCGTCCGCAAGTACACGTTCACCGCAAACCACAGCGACAAGCGCATCGTCACGGTCCGCCAGAGCGCCGGCCGCCAGGGCGGAGGGCCTGCGCAAGAAGCGGCCTTCGCGATCACCGTCGAATTCACGCCCAGGGTGGTGAAGCCCACCTCGACCAAGTTCGAGCTGAAGGTCCTGAAGGTCGAGCTCCCCGACGCGCCGGCCGCGCAGAAGGCTCAGGCCGCCGCGCAGCTCGCACCGTTCGTCGGCCTCACCGGCAGCTTCGACGTCACGTCGCAAGGCGAGCTCGGCGAGGTCGAGTTCAAGGCCGACGACAAGATGCAGGGCCCCGGCGCCGAGGTCATCATCCAGAGCCTCCAGCAGTCCCTCGAGCTCGTCGTCCCGCCGTTCCCGAACGAGGCCATCGGCGTCGGCGCGAAGTGGGAGCGGAAGCTCGAACGCAAGGAGCGCGGCCAGGAGAACTCCGCGAAGCACACCTTCACGTTGAAGGAGGTGTCCGCGGACGGCGGCGTCGTCGTCGCCGACATCGAGGTCGCCGTGCCGAAGACGCCCGTGAAGCAGCGCGGCGCGCCGCCCGGCGCGACCCAGGAGGTCAAGGGCACGGGCGTCACGACCTACGCGTTCAAGTTCGACCACGTCGCGTCGAAGGTCGACGGCGACATGACCATCCTCCAGAAGATCGAGCTCGTCGATCCCAAGGGGCAGAAGCAGTCCGAGGTCACGGTGGTGAAGCTGAAGAGCAAGCTCGAGCCGGCCACCGGCGGCGGCGGCGCTGCGCCCGCTCCCAAGCCCTGACCGCGTTTCGAAGCCGCGCCCACCGTTGACATGCGGTCGTCGCTGTACGAGAGAAACGTCGGACCAAGGAGCGTGCGATGGCCGAAGGTTTGAACAAGGTGA
>JAYTZB010000626.1:0-3573 GCA_043742085.1 Polyangiaceae bacterium | reverse complement strand
CCGGTCTTCGCGAAGGTGCTCGCACGACTGCGTGGCGCGATCGACGCGACCGCGATGCAGAAGATGAATGCACGCGCCGATCTCGACAGCGTGCCGTTCGCGACGGTGGCCGGCGATTTCCTGGCGAAGCGCAGCGGCCCCGAGGGGACCGGCGCGAGCGGCGGGAACGAGGTGCGCGGCGGCGGCTCTCCGGGCAGCGAGCGCATCGGCCTCGTGAGCGGCACGCTGGGCGTCATCCGCCAGCACGGCCCGCGGCACCTCATGCTCGTGGTGGTGTCGCTTGCGATGTCGATCGTGGTGGGGGTGCCGCTCGGCATCCTCGCCTACTCGCGACGACGGACCGGCGTGGCGGTGCTGGGCATCGCCGGCGTGGTGCAGACCATCCCGTCGCTCGCGCTGTTCTGCTTCTTCATTCCGCTGCTCGGCATCGGCCCGGTACCGGCGCTGGCGGCGCTGTTTCTCTACGGGCTCTTGCCGATCATTCGCAACACGCATGCGGGCCTCGTGTCGATCCCGGCCGACCTCCGCGAGGCAGCCGTGGCGATCGGCCTGTCGCCGCTCGAGCGTCTCCGGCACGTGGAGCTCCCGCTGGCATCGCGCACCATCCTCGCCGGGATCAAGACGAGCGCGGTGGTGGCGGTGGGTAGCGCCACCATCGCCGCCTTCATCGGCGCGGGCGGCTTCGGCGAGCCGATCAGCACGGGGCTATCGCTGAACGACGTGACGACGATCCTGGAAGGGGCGATTCCTGCCGCCGGCCTCGCGCTGCTGGTGGAGGCGCTGTTCGCGGGGATCGAGCGCGCGGTGGTCCCGCGAGGATTGCGCGAGGCGCGCTAGCGGTCCGGGCTGTGGAGGGCTGTGGGCTGTGAGCGTCTCGCGATCTGCGAGCGGGAGACGAGAGGCCGGGAAGGGGACGGGGGGAGACCCGCTCGCGGTGTCGTGAGTGCTGCGCGTCGACGTTCGCGCGGTGTCCTCGATCGAGAGCCGCGCCTTCAACTCACGCATCCTACGGATGCGGAAGCGAGAGCGAGACGAGAGCGGCCGGGGTTCATCCGAGCCGCGTGGCGGCTTCAGTTTGGCGCGCGTGGTGCTTCGCCCGGATCGATGCGGCCGTGCTTCTGCCAGGCGGTGCGTAGAAGCACTGTGCTCGCATCTTCTGTGGGACGTGGGCCGTCATCGTGCTGGCGAATCGCGGTCCAGCCCTGGAACCCGCGCGCTGATGAGCAGGGATCGATGCGCGGCGCGCCGCTCTGGACGCGCTGGTGCTTCTGGTAGTTCTGGAGGCAGTACACGAGGGCGTTGCGCACCTGACGCGCGTTCGTGAGGTCACGACGGTGGTAGCGATCGCCCCATACCTGTCCCCGGCCCCGGCCGAGGGCAGCGTTGAAGAGGCGATTGGCGCGGACCGAGAAGCTCTTCATCCCGCGCGCCAGGGCATCGTTGTCGTCGGCTTCGACGATGAGATGCAGGTGATCATCCTGGACCGAGAACTCCACCACGCGAAAGTCGTCGCGACGCGTCCGGCGAACGGCGCGCTCGAAGGCCGCGAACAGCGTCTGCGAACGAAAGCTCGGGAGGCCACGCTTCGCCCGCATCGTGACGTGTAGCGGGTTCCAGTACTTGTGCACGGCACGCGCGCGATGCCGCACGTTCGCAAACTCCGCGGGCTTCGGCCCCGGTCGCTTCTTCTTCTTGCCCTCGAGCGTGAGCTTGCGCCGATCCTCGAAGGTCATCTGGACGGGGATGCGACGACGGGTCCTCAGAGCGAATGAGGCGCTTCTAGATATTTTGGCCTAAAAAAAAGCAAGGGAACGTCTCGCTCGCGCACACGGTCCTTCTCTCGATTTCTCGACCTCCAGCCCGACGCCGTCTCCGGCCCCGCCGCCACGCCCTTCTCGTCTCCGTATCCGCATCCGTCAGGATGCGTGAGCCGAAGGCGCGGCTTTCGATCGACAACCCCGACTCGACCGTCGACGTGCAGCGCTCACGACATCGCGTGCGGGTCCCCTCCCGTTCCCGCCCGCCGGAGGTCGCGATTCGCCTACGGCGTCGTGCGCCTCGCTCACACCGCGCGCATGCGCACTTCGCCGGAGGAGACCCGCGTGACCACGCCCTCGGCGCTGCGCACGAGGAGGCGTCCGTCGAGGTCGATGCCGCACGCCACGCCGCGCAGGTCGCCGGCGCTGCCGTCCTCGGCGACGCTCTCGACCTGCTTTCCCGCGAGCGCGTCGTGGCGAGTGAGCCGCGCATGCACGAGACCGAGGCCCTTGTGCGCGACGTGCCCCGCATCGCGATCGAGCTGCGCGAGGACGTCGGCGAGGATCTCCGCCCGATCGAGCTCGCCACCACCACCACCGCCACCACCCCGCGCGTCGCGTTCGAGCGCGATCGACGTCGCGATCCCCGCCACCTCGTCCGGCAGCGATCGCACCAGCACGTTGATGCCGATGCCGACCACCACGTACTCGACCTTCGCGCCGGAGAGCGCCGACTCCACGAGGACGCCGGCCACCTTGCGGAGCACGCCATCGCGCGGGCTCCGAACGAGGACGTCGTTCGGCCACTTCACGAGCACGTCTCCGTCCGCTGCGCTGCCGAGGGCACGGGCCACGGCATCGCGCACCGCGAGGCCGCACGCGAGCGACACCGGCGGGACGCGCGACGGTGGACAGCGCAGACGGAGGAGCACCGAGAAGAGCAGGTTCTCGCCGCGCGCCGAGAGCCACGCGCGCCCCTGCCGGCCCCGACCGCTCGTCTGCGACTCGGCCAACCACACGGCGCCGTGCGGCGCTCCCTCGCGCGCGCCGCGCTTGGCGTCGTCGTTGGTCGACGTCGTCTCTTCGGCGATCACCAGGGGCACGCCGAGCGCGCAGCCACGTGATGCGATGGCCTCGCTCGCGCGCGCGAGATCCGGCGAGGCCCTTCGGTCCTTCAGCATGGCGCTCAGCCGACGAAGTCGAGGCCGATGTCCGCGGCCGGCGTCGAGTGCGTGAGCGCGCCGACGCTGATCGCATCGACGCCCGCGCGCGACAGCTCGGCGACGCGCTCGAGCGTGATGCCGCCCGACGCCTCGAGCAGCGCCCGACCACGCGTGCGCCGCACCGCCTCCTCGACGGTCGCCGTGTCCATGTTGTCGAGCAAGACGATGTCGGCGCGCGCCGCGAGCGCCTCTTCGAGCTGGTCGAGCGAGTCGACCTCGCACTCGATCCGGCTCGTGTGAGGAGCGCGCCGTCGCGCCGCCTCGATGGCAGGACGAATGCCTCCCGCGGCGACGATGTGATTGTCCTTGATGAGAACCGCCGAACCGAGATCGTTGCGATGGTTGTGGCCACCGCCGCGTCGCACGGCATAGCGCTCCAGGAGACGCAGCCCGGGCGTGGTCTTACGGGTATCCGTAATACGCGTGACGCAGCCTTCGGGGACCGCCGCGACGTAGCGGCTCGTGGCGGTGGAGATGCCGCACATGCGCTGCGTGAAGTTGAGCGCCACGCGCTCGGCCATGAGGATGCTCCGCGCGCGGCCCTCGACGGTCCAGAGGATGGTGCCAGGCGGTGCGCTGGCGCCCTCTGCGAC
>JAYTZB010000625.1:0-10181 GCA_043742085.1 Polyangiaceae bacterium | reverse complement strand
TCGTTCGGCGGCGGCGACGGCGGGAACTGCGCGCCAGTCGCGGGCCGCGGAAGCGTGTGCGGTTGTCCCTGGAACCCGGCGGTGTTCGGCCGGGGCATCGGGGGGGGAGGAGGCTGCTGCCCGTAGCCTCCGTGCTGTTGCTGTTGCTGTCCTTGCTGGCCGTACGCTTGCTGCCCGTAGCCCTGCTGCTGCTGGTACGGGGGCGGCTGCTGCGGGGGTGGCTGTTGCTGGTAGCTCCCGCTCTGCATCTGGGGAGACGAGCCCGGCACCGGAGGCGCGCCTTGCAGCGCTGCGCTGCCGTACGCAGGACCCGACGCACCAAGGGCCGCGGCCGGACCGGACTGGGAAGCGAGCTTGCGAACGCCGTCGTCCTGCGGTGCGACGCGCATGAGGCGCTCGACGATCTCGCGGAAGAGATCCTGCTTGCCGGCGTCGCGTGCGACGCGCGCCATCTCCTTCTGGACCTCGATGGCCTTCGCGCCCTGACCGATCGCGTTGAACGCGCGGGCGAGGAGCGAGAGCGTGTCGAAGTCGCGCGGGTTCGCCTGGAAGCAGATCTGCAGCTTCGAGAGCGCCTGCATGCCGTCTTGCGGCTGCCCACGCGAGAGATAGAGCTCGGCGCAGATGCGCGCTTGCTCGGAGTCGGGCTTGTGATGGAGAAGCCGCTCGAGCACCTTGAGCGCGTCGTCGCGACGGCCGATGCCGGCGAGCTGGGACGCGGCAGTCTTGAACTCGAAGACCGCACCGTCGGTGTCCTTCACGCGCGAAAGCGCTTCGGCGAGACGGAGGTGGGGCAGGGGATTCGTGGGATCGAGCTCCACGATCTTCCGGAAGACCTCGATGGCCTCGGGGTCCTTCTGCTGCCGCTGGAGCCGGGTCGCGACCTCGTCGAGTGCGGCAAGCGCGTCGCTGGTCAGCCCGAGCTGCTGATAGAGCTCGGCGAGCTTCGGTGTGATGTGGCCGTAGCGCTCTTCGAGCTGCGGGACGTGCTTCGCGATGATCTCGCGGATCTGCTTGTAGACGGCGATCGCCTTGAGCGCGAAGCCCTGGTGCGCGTAGAGCTTCCCGACCGTCTCGTAGGTCGAAATGGCATCCGCATGCAGGCCTTGTTTGGCCTGCAAGTCGCCGATCTTCAGCAGAGTCCGAGCGTCGTTCGGATCTGCGTCGATCAGTTTTTGATACTCGACGACCGCCTTGTCGTACTTCTTCTTCTCGACGTACTTCTGGGCGGCTTCGAGCACCTTGTCGCGATTAATCGCCACGTTCTACCGACGCTCAGAATAGCGCTACTTGCGTCGGCTTGCCTACTTACCCTCGTAGGTCCTCGCGATCGTTTCGTGTGTCATCCCGCGCGTTTCACGATTGCAATCCATGGAGGCGCATGTAGGAGGCTCGCGCGCGCACGCGTTTCCCGGCCGCGCTTCCTCCTCACCACGTTCGCGGGTAAGTTGCGCGGATGGCGACACACTCCGCGCTCTACAAGGCTCCCTTCGGTCCCGGTGGCGCGAGTGAGATCGACACGCAGCTCGCGGAGAAGCTCCTATCGCTCGCGCTCTCCCGCGGCGCCGACTATGCCGATCTGTTCTTCGAGTACCGGGCCGCGGGCGGCCTCGTCTTCGACGAAGGGATCCTGAAGAGCGCCTCGCGCGGGGTCTCGATGGGCCTCGGCGTCCGCGCGCAGCAGGGCGACGCGACGGGCTACGCGTACACCGAAAAGCTCGACTGGGACGCGATGAAGCGCGCCTCGGACACGGCGTCCTCGATCGCCTCGGGCGGCGGCGCTGCCACCCCGCAGAAGGTGGAGGTCCGCAGCCTTCCCAGCCGCTACGAGCTCGACCGCGTCACGCTCGACGTGCCCGGCATGGAGAAGCGCAAGATCCTGGAGCGCGCCGCCGCTGCCGCGCACGCGTACGACAAGCTGGTCGTGAAGGTGGAGTGCTCCTTCGCCGAGGAGATCCGCGAGATCCTCGTCGTCACGAGCGACGGCAAGCTCGCACGTGACGTGCAGCCCCTCATGCGCTTCGGCATCCGCGTCATCGCCGAGCGCGACGGCAAGCGGCAGGAAGGCAGCTCCGGCGGCGGCGGTCGCACCACCATCGGCTACTTCGACGGGAAATCGCCGGAGTGGCACGCCGTCGAGGCCGCGAAGCAGGCGATCCTCATGCTCGACGCGCAGGAGGCTCCCGCGGGTCAGATGGAGGTCGTGCTCGCCCCCGGCGACAGCGGCATCCTCCTTCACGAGGCGGTCGGTCACGGCCTCGAGGCCGACTTCAACCGCAAGGGCACCAGCAACTACGCGAACCAGATCGGCCAGCTCGTCGCGAGCGAGGTGTGCTCGGTCGTCGACGACGCGACGCTTCTCCAGTCACGCGGCTCGATCAACGTCGACGACGAGGGCAACGAGCCACGCTCGAGCGTCCTCATCGAGAACGGCAAGCTCGTCGGCTACATGCACGACCGGCTGAGCGCGCATCACTACAAGCTCGGCCCCAGCGGCAACGGCCGCCGCGAGAGCTTCGCGTGCGCGCCCATGCCGCGCATGACGAACACCATCCTCCTCGCGGGACCGCACGATCCCGACGAGATCCTGAAGACCGTGAAGCGCGGCATCTTCGCGAAGAAGTTCGGCGGCGGTCAGGTCGACATTTCCAACGGCGACTTCGTGTTCTCCCTCACGGAGAGCTACCTCGTCGAGGACGGCAAGATCACCGCGCCGCTCAAGGGCGTGAACCTGATCGGCAACGGCCCCGACGTCCTCCGCAAGGTGGCGATGCTCGGCAACGACGTCGAGACGTCGGACGGCATCTGGACGTGCGGCAAGGACGGTCAGAGCGTGCCGGTCGGCGTCGGCTGCCCGACCATCAAGATCAGCTCGATCACGGTCGGCGGCACGAAGGTCTGAGCGCGCGTCTCGGGATCAGAGGTCCTTGCAGCAGCGGATGCCCACGTCGCTGAGCGGGGCTTCCCCGGTCGCGAGCAGGACGTACGTGCACGTCGACTCCGACGCCGGGTGCTCGAAGGAACCGCCGCGCACGAGGCATTTCCGCGGCGTACCTCCCTCGGCGGCCACGCAAGCGTCCTCCCACTCCTCGACGTTCCCGCTCATGTCGAAGAGGAGAGGCTCTCCGCCCACGCACGCCGGCACGGTGGCGACGGGGACGGGCGCCGACTTCATCCCTTCCGAAGTGATGCACGCGAGCGGGGCCGCCTGCGCGCCATAGGGCCACTTCGTAGCGTCGGGGCCGCCGCACGCGCGCGACCACTCGTCGAAGAGAGGGTTGGACTCGGTGCCGCGTTCGAGGGCTCCGCCGCCGATCCTCCCGCACAGGCGCTTGCCGACCGAGGCGCAATAAGCCTTCGCGTCGCACCAGTCGACACAGGTGATCGGCTGTTGTGCGTTGGTCGTGACCTGGCAGCCCGTGTCGGTCTTCGGACCGAGGCTGTGCTTGCTCGGGCACTCCGGGAATGACCCGCCGGCGTCCTGGGTCGCGCGGAACGCGAGGAAGCGACCGACGGTGACCTCCGTGGCGTCGATGGCGAACCGCGCGCCGGAGGCCGCCGTGATCTCCACCATCCCGGCGCTTCCTTCCTTCTGCGCGGCATCGGCATCGGCGATGCTGCCGGCGTCGACGTCTTCCGTCGCGTCAGGCCCGGCTTCGAACCGCATGGGCGGCGCAGTCGGCTGTCCGTCGTCGGCCGAGAAGGACGCGCAGGCCGTCGCCCACGTGCCCAGCGCCAGGCCGATGATGCAGGCTCGGGAGCGCGTTCCCACGGTCCGAGCGTAGCATCGCCAGACCCCTACCGGAGGCACGCTCGATCGTTCTGTAGTATCGAAGGACCTCGCTCGAATGCCTTCGTTCGTCGTCGTCATCGGTCATGGCCCCGACCTCGAGTCTCCCGAGGGCGCGGCCACCATGCTGCGCGCGCTGGGCGCGGAGGTGCGCACGCTCGACCTCTGGGACGAAGGCGGCTCGCTGTTCGACGACGAAGGTGCGACGGCACGCGCGATCGTGATCGAGGCCGGAGAGCGGCCCGATCTCGCGGTGGCGGCGCTCCGCGCGGTGCGAAAGACCTCCGAGCTCTCCGAGGTGCCCGCCATCGTGGCCGTCGCGCCGCGCCAGATCGGACGCGTGGAGCCGGCCAGCGGCTTCGATGACTTCATCGTGATGCCGTGCCCGCCCTCGGAGCTCTACGCACGCATCAAGCAGCTCGAATGGAAGAGGAGCGAGTTCGCGACCGAGGAGCGCGTGAAGGTGGGTCGCATCGTCGTCGATCGCGCCGCTCACGAGGTGCTCGTCGACGGTCGCGCCATCGTGCTCACGGCGAAGGAGTTCGCGCTGCTCGCCTTCCTCGCCCAGAACCGCGGTCGGGTCTTCTCTCGTGAGTCGCTGCTCGCGCGCGTGTGGGGCGGACGCTACGAGGGCGGCGCGCGTACGGTGGACATCCACGTGCGACGTCTCCGCATGAAGCTCGGCGACGCATTTCCGCTCGAGACGCTGCGCGGTGCCGGATACAAGCTGCGCAGCCCGGGCGACGGCGGGGGCGAGAACGCGCCACGGAAGAAGGCCAAGTGAAGGCAAACGCAAAGGCGAACGCGAGGGCGACGGTACGCCTCGCCGTGAGCATCGGGTGTCCGTGTGGGATCGGGCCCGAGGTGGCGCTCGCCGGAGCGCTCGCGATGCGAAAGGAGAACGCGCGCGCTCGTGTGCTTCTCGTCGGCGATCTCGGAGCGCTGCGCGCGGCGGCGCGCGCCATCGGAGAGGACCCGGCGCTCTTCATTCGTGTGCATAGTGCATCCGATGCGTGGGTTGCTCCGCCGACCGGGAAGCGCGGCGCATCGGTCGCGGTGCTCCAGCCCACCGCGACGCTCGCCGCTGCCGATCGCCGGCCCGGCAAGCCGACGAGGGCGTCCGGCGCAGCGCAGCTCGCGTGGATCGACGCGGCCACCGACCTCGTCGCGAGCGGAGGAGCGGACGCCCTCGTCACCGGCCCCGTGAGCAAGGACGCGATCGCCCGCTCCGGAGCGCCGGGCTCGCGAGGCTTCCTCGGTCACACCGAGCACCTCGCCTCGCGCCTCCGTGCGCCGGAAGTGACGATGGCATTCCACACGGAGCGACTCACGACGTCGCTCGTGACCACGCATCTGCCGCTCTCGGCAGTGCCGCGCGCCATCGTTCCACGCGAGGTGGCCCGCGCCGCATACTGGACTGCCTGGCTGGTGAAACGCCTACGAAATAAGGGTCGCGTGGCCATCGCGGCGCTCAATCCCCATGCCGGCGAGAGCGGTCTGCTCGGCGACGAGGAGACACGCGCCATCCGGCCGGGCATTGCGCTCGCCCGTCGTCGCATCGAAGCGGCGGGGCTCGGTGTCGAGCTCGACGGTCCGGTGCCCGCCGAGAGCGCGTTCCGCATCGCAGCGTCGGGTCGCTACGCCGCGGTGGTCGCGATGTACCACGACCAGGCGACCATCCCGATGAAGATCCTCGGCTTCGGCGAGGCCGTGAACGTCTCGCTCGGGCTGCCGATCGTGCGCACGAGCGTCGATCACGGCACTGCATACGACCGCGCCGGCAAGGGCACCGCAGATCCGCGCGGGATGATCGAAGCGATGAAGCTCGCCGCCCGCCTCGTACGCGCTCCGGCGTAGGTCGCTCGCTGCTCAGCGGTGCGAGAAGAGCTTGTACGCGAGGAAGGAGATCACGAGGACCATCACGATCGCGACGCTGGCGGTCCAGGTCCACGGCACCTTCTCGCGCTGCGGTGTCTTCGTCGCGAGCATGAGCTGCGTGGCGGCGACGACGATGCCGTCGACCTTCTTCTTCGCGCGCGCGCCCTTCTCGGGATCGTCGAACAGCTTGCGATAGCGACCGGCGATCTCCGGGAGCATCTCGTGCTCGATGGCATAGCTGAGGGCGGCCTGATGCGGCTTGTCCTCGTCCCAGCTCGCCAGCACCCGCGTCCAGAGCGCGGCGAACACGACGTCGGGCGCCTCGCCGATGCCTTCCTGATCGCCGATGCGGACGGCGTTCTGCTCGACGGCCTCCACCTCCCGGGCGAGGCGCTCGCTGTCGGGCGCGCTCTCGGCCTTCTGGTCGGTGTCGCTCACGTGGCCATCGTCGCGGATTTCGCGCTGTCGATCCAGATGGTGACCGGTCCGTCGTTCAAGCTCGTCACCTTCATGTCGGCGCGGAATTTCCCGGTCGCGACGCGTATGCCCTGCGCCCGTGCGTCGCTGACGAAGGCCTCGTAGGCGGTCTCGGCCTCCTCGGGCGCCATGGCTCCGTCGAAGCTCGGTCGACGTCCGCGCCGCACGTCACCGTAGAGCGTGAACTGGCTGACCACCAGCAGCGCGCCGCCGACGTCGACCACGCTGTGATCCATCTTGCCAGCGTCGTTCTCGAAGATGCGGAGGCCGAGCACCTTCGAGAGGACGTACGCGCGCTCGGCGTCGCCGTCGCCTTTCCCCGCGCCGAGGTACACGAGTAGCCCGCGCTCGATCGCGCCGACGACCGCGCCGTCGACCTCGACCTTGGCCCACGCGACGCGCTGCACGACCGCTCTCATCGCGTTTGCCGCGATCCCCTCAGAGCCGCATCGTGCGGCGAAGCGCGGTCACGGTGTCGAAGTACGCCTGGCGATCGTAGGGCTCGTTGAGGATGTGGAAGTCCTTCTTCGAGAGCCCGACGCAGCCGAAGCAGTACGTGCACCCGCTGAGGCCGACGCACTTCACGAGGTAAGCGCTCTGCACGCAGCGATCGCAGCTCTCGCAGTGCGAGCAGGAGAGGCATGCCGTGCAGCCGTCGCAGTGCGAGCACTCGGTGCAGTCCTCGCACGCCGTGCAGTAGTTCGAGCGCGCGACGTTCTTGCAGTCGTTCAGGAACGTCGACTCGCTGCAGCGCTCGCAGCGCTCGCACGCGAGGCAGCCGACGTTGCCGGTGCCGGCGGCGTGCGCGGCGACCAGCGCGCGGAACCGCTGCTCGAACTCGACGGGCGTCATGCGCGTGACCCGCGTGTAGACAGGTCCTCTTCACACGTCCCGAAAAAAAGATTTGCCGATCGTTTGGCCCAGGGTGGGGTGATGTAGGAGCGTATGCCCCACACCACGCCCCTGGTTGAGACCGGCAGGGCAGAGGAGGACGTGATGAGGCCCGTAGTTTCTTCGATCGTAGCCCTGGCGATCGCGTTCGCACCCTTGGCTGCTTACGCGGCACCGGAAAAGGGCGCCGCCCACAAGCCCATCGCCGCCAAGGTGATGAAGCACCACAAGAAGACCGAATCGCGGGTCGAGAAGACCGAATCGCGCGTCGAGAAGACCGAGAAGGTCACCAAGATCGAGAAGAGCGAGAAGGCGGACAAGTCCGACAAATCGGACAAGTCGCCCGCGCCCATCTCGCATGTCCGGCACTCCGGCAAGGTTGCGCTGCACCACGCGTCGGCGGTGGACGTCAGCGGCGCCGGCCACAAGGAGCCGAAGATCGAGAAGGGCGTGCAGGTCGTGCCGGCCTCGATGGTGTCGGCGCAGAAGCCCGCGCACGGCAAGCTCACGCACGTCTCGCACGTGACGAAGATCGATTCGAAGCCGGCGGACATGCCGAAGCTTCCCGACCCCAACGCCACGAAGGCGTCGAAGTCCGGTCACGAGAAGGGCGCCGGCGCTCGCAAGCCCTCCGAGAAGAAGAACGACGACGGCGGCGACAAGGACGGCAAAGCCGAGCGCGACGAGGAGATGGCTGATCTCGTCGCGCGGATCCGCGGCAAGAAGCCCTCGAACTGCACGAAGGAGCCCGTGGAGATGATCCGCGGGCCCGAGATCGACACCTTCCAGCTCACGAAGTGCGACGGCACCATCGCGCCGCTGGCCATCGAGCACCTCTCGATCCTCGTGCGCCCCGGCAGCGCGGCGCGCCCGACCGCGCCGCTCGCCGACCTCGCGAAGAAGAAGGGCGCCGAGATCTCGCCCGGAGTTCATCGCATCGACGAGCGCCTCGCGCTGCGTCTCCAGGCGCTCGCCGATCACTTCGCGAAGGTGGGCTCGCCGCCGGTGAAGCTCGACGTCGTCTCCGGGTACCGCCCGACGTCGGTCGGGAGCATGCACGCGACGGGTCGTGCCATCGACTTCCGCCTCGAGGGCGCGAAGAACGAGGACGTCGTCGCGTTCTGCAAGACGCTCACTGACACCGGCTGCGGCTTCTATCCGAACAGCTCGTTCGTGCACCTCGACGTGCGCGACCCCGGCGCGGGTCACGTCTCGTGGATCGACGCAAGCGGACCCGGCGAGGCCCCGCACTACGTCTCGACATGGCCGCCTCAGCACGTCTCGTCCGCGCCCGACAAGCTCGAGCCCGCGAGCGCGAAGGAGCCGATCGCGAAGCCCGATGCCGACGACGCGAAGGAGTGCGACGACCCGCACTCCGCCGAGACGCCGCAGTAGAAAGCGTCGCCTCCGCGCGACAGCGCGATCATCCTCCCGCGAAGCGCGTGGCCATCTCTGGCACACGCGCTTCGCGCATTTGAGCGGCGAATTTCGCTATTTCGCGCGAGCGAAGCCGCCGGCACGCTCACTGCAAACGACGCCGCTCATGAGGAACGACAAGACGCGTTCGGTGGCCGGGCTCCTGCTCTCTGCGTGCCTGGTCATCGCGGGCTGCAGCTCGACGACCACCGCCTCCGACAGCAACTTCGCGGGCGGCCCGTCGAACGCCGGCCGGGCGCCGGGCGGTTCGGGCGATCCGGAGAGCGCGTCGCCGGGCACCTCCGCGGGAGCGAGCGCGGGGGGCGGCGGCGTCGCGGATCCCGGGGCGGCGGGCGCGAGTGGCACACCGCAGGCGGGGCAGCTCACCGCTGGCGTCTGGGACGACAATCTCAATTACGAGTTCTTCAAGCAGTACCTGCAGCAGAACGACACCGCGGCCGGCGCTTCGATCTTCAGCGCTACCGAGCGAGACGCCGCGCACGCCCGCGCGATGCAGCCGCACGGCGCGAAGACCGAGCTCGACGTGGCCATCGTGCTCGACACGACGAGCAGCATGGCCGACGAGATCAAGTATCTCCAGACCGAGTTCGAGGTGATCGCCACCACCATCAAAACGAAGTTCCCGCAGACCATGCCGCGCTTCGGCCTCGTCGTCTATCGCGACCACTCCGACGAATACGTCACGCGATCGGTTCCGTTCACCACCGACGTCGACGCGTTCCGCGCGTCGCTCGCCGCGCAGTCTGCGCTCGGCGGCGGCGATCTCCCCGAGGCGGTGCCCGAGGGACTGACCGAAGGCGACGGCCTCGGATGGCGCACCGCTGACAACGTGGCGCGGGTGATGTTCTGGGTCGCCGATGCGCCGCAGCATCCGGGCGAGGAGCAGAAGGTCAACGTCGCGGCGAACGCGGCGCGCCAGTTGGGCATCCACGTGTATCCGGTGGGCGCGAGCGGCGTCGACAACGACGCCGAGCTCGCCATGCGCGGGACCGCGCAGATCACCGGCGGCCGCTATCTGTTCCTGACCGATGACTCCGGCATCGGAAGCTCGCACGCCGAGCCGCACATCCCCTGCTACGTCGTCACTGCGCTCCACGGCGCGATGGTCCGCATGGTCGAGAGCGAGATGACGGGAACGCGACCCGAGCCGGTCGCGAGCGAGATCCTCCGCACCGTGGGCGCGCCCGTCGACGGCAAGTGCACGCTCCAGGACAAGTCGAACGTCACTCTGTACTGAGGCCTCCCACGTCGTCGGACGCGCGAATCACCGCCGGGTCCGGGCCGGATCGCGCAGCGCGTTGCGCGATTCGCGCGATCACTCGGCGCAGCGCGGCCGCTGGTGGAGGGCGTTCCAGCGAACGTACGCTTGCCGACGATGCGCAGAACGTCGTGCCTGCATTCGCTCGGCCTCGGTCTCACGTTCCTCTCGTTCGCCGCGTTGCCGGCATGTCAGTCGTCCGGGGCCAGCGATCCTCCCGCGTTCGTCAACCCCGGCGGATCGTCGGCCGCAGGCGACGCCGCGCTGCTCGCGAGCCTCGAGATCAATCCCGCCGAGGAGCCGACCGCCGACGAGCAGGGCGGACCAGGCGTGGGACAGGACGGCGCGCTCGCGTCCAACAGCGAGCCCGATGCGAACGCCGGTCGCTTCGGCTGGG
This sequence comes from Polyangiaceae bacterium, assembly GCA_043742085.1. Classification (GTDB taxonomy): domain Bacteria; phylum Myxococcota_A; class Polyangia; order Polyangiales; family Polyangiaceae; genus Labilithrix. Next base: position 53 of record JAYTZB010000625.1, on the reverse strand, counting down.
TGGCGCTCGCCGCGATCAAGATCGCGGCCGTCGATCCGCACGCGCCGACCGGC
>JAYTZB010000624.1:0-1923 GCA_043742085.1 Polyangiaceae bacterium | reverse complement strand
CCGGTGTTGGTGATGGCGCTCGCGCCGAGGCCCATGCGCGCGATGCCGAAGTCGATCAACGCCGGGCGATCGAAGTCGGTGTCGCGGAGGAGCAGGTTGCCGGGCTTGATGTCGCGATGGATGATCCCCTTCGCATGCGCGACGGCGAGCGTCTCGGCGATGCGCGTGACCATCTTCACGCTCTCGCCCATCGTGAGCCCGATGCGAGCGAGGCGCTTGCCCAGCGTCTCGCCGACGATCCACTCCATCGCCAGGAACGGCATGCCGTCCTCGGTCTCGCCGTGCGCGACGTGCTTGACGATGCCGGGGTGGCTCAGCTTCTCGAGGATGCGCGCCTCGCGATAGAGACGCTCCTTGTGCTCGCCGGCGTCACGCCCGTAGAGGACCTTGACCGCGACGATGCCGCCGCCGCGGAGATCGGTGGCACGGAACACCGCGGACATGCCGCCCGCGCTGACGCGACGCTCGATCTCGAAGCGCTGCGCAATGGTGGATCCCGGCTCGATCAATCCGTCATGATCATAGCCGTAAATCCGTCAGGGCTGCTTGTACGTCAGATACCAGTCCTTCACCTCGACTCCCGGCTCCTGCAGGCGTTTCGCGACGCCCTCGGCTGTGAGCGGGGCGGGGACGATGACCTTGTCGCCCGGCTTCCAGTTGGCCGGTGTGGCGAGGCCCTTCTCCGAGTTGAGCTGGAGCGCGTCGACCAGGCGCAGCACCTCGTCGATGCTGCGGCCCGTCGTGAGGGGGTAGTAGATCATCGCGCGCATGGTCTGGCTGGGATCGATGACGAAGACGCAGCGCACAGTGGCGGTGGTCGACGCGCCGGGATGGATCATGCCGTAGAGCTGCGCGACCCGCGTATCGAGGTCGGCGATGATCGGATACGTAATCTTGACGTCGAAGTTCTTCTCGATGCTCTGGATCCACGCGAAGTGGGAATAGATGCTGTCGATGCTGACGCCGATGAGCTGGACGCTGCGCTTGTCGAACTCGCCCTGCTTCGAGGCGAAGCTCGCGAGCTCCGTGGTGCACACGGGCGTGAAGTCGGCGGGGTGCGAGAAGAGCACCACCCACTTGCCCTTGAAGTCGCTGAGCTTGATCTGGCCCGTGGTCGCCGTGGCGGTGAACTGCGGCGCGGGCTCGTTGAGCCGCGGCAGCGAGATGTACGCGGGGATCGGGTCGTTCATGGAAGGTGGAGAGTAGGTAACGGGGGCTCGATGCGTCAATGCGGAGGGGAGGGCTCGGCCAGGACGTCGGCGGGCGCGCCCTGGGCCACCACCACCCCGTTCTTCAGGACGATCGCCACATCGGCGATGCCGCGGACGACGGCGGGCTCGTGCGTGACGATGACCATGGTGGTGCCCTCCTCCGCGAGGCGGTCGAGGACCTTCACCACCTCCGCCTTGCGCTCGGGATCGAGCGCCGCCGTGGGCTCGTCGAGGAGGAGCGCCGCCGGCTCCATCGCGAGCGCGCGGGCGATGGCCACGCGCTGCTGCTCGCCGCCGGAGAGCTCGCGCGGGAACGCCTCGCGGCGATGCGAGAGCCCGACCTTGTCGAGGAGCGCGACGGCGCGCGCGCGGGCGTCGCTCTTCGAGAGCCCCCGCACATGCACCGGCGCTTCCATCACATTGGCAAGCGCGCTCATATGCGAGAACAGGCCGTAGTGCTGGAAGACCATGCCGACCTGCAGGCGGATGCGCTGGAGCGTCGCCGGCTGCACCTCGAGGTCGCCGACGCGGATGGAGCCCTCGTCGAAGGTCTCGAGCCCGTTGATGCAGCGGAGCAGCGTGGACTTGCCGCAGCCCGACGCGCCGACGATGGCCGTCACCTTGCCGCGCAGGAAGCGCACGCTGACGGCGTCGAGGACGGTGCGACCGTCGAAGCGCTTCGTGAGCTTGTCGACGACGATCATGCGGCGTC
>JAYTZB010000623.1:0-2646 GCA_043742085.1 Polyangiaceae bacterium | reverse complement strand
GCGGCCGTGTCCCGCGCACGTCATCGACGAGCTCTACAACGCGATGCGGAAGGTCACCGCCGTCGACCTGAATCGTCTCCGCGGGTACGTGGCGATGCTCCGCCAGATGCTCCCCCGTTACGGTCCGGCGGAGCGCTTCCTGTTCCAGCGTCTCGAGGGACTCGAGCGCCTCGCGGCGCTTCGCTAGAGCGAGCTGCGCGAGCGGCCGCCTCGGCCATCACCGATTTCGGCGCGCCGCTGACCGGCGAGACGAAGTCCTGCCACGCGAGGTTCGCGCTCGCGGCGCGCGCGATGACGGCGCGGAGATCGGGATCACCGATCAGGTTGATGGTGGCGGTGAGCTCGGGGCTCAGCACGACCGGCGGCGGCACCTTGCGCGTGATGCGACGCTCCGGCGGACGATCGGGCATGTCGAGCGGACCGACGCGGAAGCGCAGCTGATCGACGGCGTAGCCGCGCACCCGGAGGCGTGCGACGAGCTCGGGCGCGAGCATCTGGAGCTCGTTCGCCCACACGCTGGTCGTGACCTTCACGAGGAGGATGCCGCGCTCCAGCGTGATGGGGTGCGCGCGATCGGCGATGCGCGGGCCCACCGCGATCTTCCACTCCTTCATGGGGATGGGCGGCCGGCGCTTCGCGAACCGATCTTCGCCCGCGCGATCGAGGAGATCCTCCATCGTCTCGGGCGTGTCGAGGTGCTTGCGGCGACGCCGCTTCGCGGACCGGGCCATGAGCGCCGATGGTAGCGCGGCCGGCAGGCGCCGTGACCGATGCTGTCGCGCGTCGCGCTTCGCCGTGCTAACTGACCGCCAGAATGTGGGAGATCAGCCAGGAGACGTGTGTCGCCGCCGCCCATCAGCTGAGGTTCGCGCCGGGCGAAGGGGAACGCCTGCACGGCCACAACTGGCGCATCAAGGCGGTCCTCCGCGCCAAGGAGCTCGACAAGAGCGGTTGGGTCGTCGACTTCAACCACCTCGGTAAGGTGCTGCGCGACCTGGTCGAGCCGTACGAGCACGTCTTCCTGAACGAGGTCGCCCCGTTCGACGACGTCAACCCGACCGCCGAGAACATCGCGCGCGTCGTGGCCGACGATCTCGCGGCGAAGATGGACGACGCTCGCGTCCGCGTCTGCCGCGTCGAGGTCTGGGAGAACGACACGTGCTGTGCGGTCTACTTCCGGATGCCGCCGCTCGACCCGTGAACGCGCGCTGAACGCGCCTGCCAGATTGTAAGGCGGTACCGAACAATCATGTTCGGATCATGTCGCTTATCGACATGGCGGTCCCGCGCTACCACGTGGCGCATGGTCCTCCTCCGCTGTTGCTCCGGCGCCCTCGCCGCTCTCGCCTTCGCCGCCCTTGCCGCTGGTTGCTCCTCGGCGACAACGCCGGTGACGGGCACGCCGGGCGCTTCGTCCACGACGCCCACCGACCCCGCGGTCGACGCGCCGCCCGACGAGGGGTCGACGGTACTCGCTGCGTATACGCAGGCCGAGGTGCAGAAGCTCTTCGATGCGCGCTGCGTGAAGTGCCACGACGCGAAGAGCACATCGCTCGATCTCCGTGCGCCCTTCACCGAGGCGACCATCGGCGTGCGGCCCGGCAGCACCGCGGGCAAGACCGTCTGCGGTACGGACGGCCGCATGACCGCGCGCATCGTGCCCGGTGATCGCGAGGCGAGCCTGCTCTGGCACAAGTTGAACGGCACGCAGGATTGCGGCAAGGCCATGCCGTACGACAAGGACAGCAAGCCGCTGAACGCCACCGAGCTCGAACGGCTGGGCCTCTACATCGACGAGCTCGGGAAGTAGCTCAGCGCGAAGGCGCGCGGCGGAGGACGACCTCGCCGGCGGGGGCCACCGGTTCGAAGGTCGCACCACGACGATCGGCGACGCCGGCGCGGAGGATGCCGCCCTCGTACTCGATCAAGAACGGCGCGCGCGGCCTGGCGGCGGCTCCGCTCTCGCCGACGACGTAAACCGTCACCGCCCGCGGCGGTCGCGGCGCGCTTGCGGCTTCGACTGGACGCGGCCGGCAGAGACGCGCGACGTCGGTGCTGCGGTCGGTCGACACGCAATGGTCGAGCGCTGCGCGATCCTCGGGCGTCACCGGGCCCGGCGTGATGCCTGCAGCGACGATGGCGCGCGCCGCGGCTCCGCGAACGAGATCGTTCGGATCGTCGGCGAGCAGCCTTCGCTCGGTGCGACCATCGCCGCAGCGCGCTTGTACGAACGACAGCGCGACGAGCGCGTTCGCGCGCACCGTGGCGCGACCATCGGAGAGCATCGTGCATGCGGCCCCCGACACTGCCGCCTGGCTCGCACGCCCGCCGAGCCACGCGTGACGCGCGAGCCCGCCCGCCGCGTCGGCGGCGACGTCGCCGTCACCCGACTTCGCGAGCGTCACGAGGAGCGGCAGCGCGCCGGCATCGCCCATCACGCCGAGCGTGAACGCGGCCTGCGCGCGCACGCTGCCGTCGGGGTCCGCCGCGAGCGTCCTGGCGAGCGCCAGCGCGGCGGGGGAGCCTCGATGCGCGCCGAGCAGCGCCGCGACCATGCGGCGGTCGTCGACGCCGCCCTTCGCGGCGACCTCGCCGAGCGAGCGAACGACGCTCGGTAGATGCGAACGACCCGCGGCCTCGAGCACG
>JAYTZB010000622.1:0-6666 GCA_043742085.1 Polyangiaceae bacterium | reverse complement strand
TGCGCGTGCCCGTCCCCGAGGGTATGTCGTCCGCCGCGTGACGGACGAGAGCCGAGATCACCGGGCGGCCACGCTCTCCGAGCCTCGGGAGGGCGCGTCGGAGGGCGAGAGTCCGTCGTCACCGGAATCCTCGAATGCCGCCTCGCAACCCAGCGATCGCGGGCGCGCGGTGGCGCTCGGGATCCTGGGCGGGCTCGTGCTCCTCGGGCTCGTGCTCATCGCGCGCGGCCCGCAGACGGCAACCGGCGCGCGGGGCGTCTCCGCGGTCGCTGCGCTGACCAGCGCCGAGCTGCCCGCCGCTGCTCTGACCACCCACCTCGTCACGGATGGCGGAGCGAACGCGGCGTCGCCTGCGGGCCTCGCAGCGTTGCCGGCGGATGCGGGCCCGAAGTTCGTTCCCGTCTGGCGCGTCGCTGCGCTCGAGCGCGATCCCGGCGTCGAGATCGTGAAGGGCACGCGGGGCGTGCATTCGTTCGCCAGCGCGCTCGCGCAGGCCGGCATCACGAAGGCCGAGATCCGTCGCATCACGCATGCGACGGACGACATCCGTCGCATCGAGCACGGTGTTCCGAAGGACAGCTTCGTCGTCGCGCGGGATCGCACGAAGGGCACGGTGCTCGCGTTCGAGTACATCGCGTCCCCGACCGAGATCTGGCAGGCCGGCGGCGGCAAGGTCGAGGACGGCCTCGCGACCAAGAAGCTCGAGCTCTTCGTGGAGAAGAAGCGCACGCAGGCGGCGCTCGTCGTCACCGCCGATCTCGCGAAGGCCATCGCCGCGGCGGGTCTCCGCGAGGAGGCCGTCGAGGAGATCGACGACGCGCTCGACGGCCACGGCGACGCCGCCGTCGTCAAGCCGGGCGTGCGTCTCCGCGTCATCGGCGACGAGGAGTGGGTGGAGGGCGCCTTCGCGCGCTATCGCGTCGAGGCCGTCGAGTACGTGCCGAAGACCGGCGATCGCCTTCGCGTCTACTACTACGAGCGCGACACCTCGGCGGAGGGCAGCCACCGCCACATGCCGCGCGCGGGCTTCTACGACGCGAAGGGACAGCAGCCGTTCCGCGGGACGTTCCGCTCGCCGGTACCGCTCGCGCGCATCACGTCACGCTTCAATCCGAAGCGTATGCATCCCGTGCTGCACGTGGTGATGCCGCACAACGGCATCGACTTCGGCGCCACCACCGGAACGCCGGTGTTCGCCGCATCGTCGGGCACCGTGCACAGCGCCGGCGACAGCGGACCGTGCGGGAACATGGTCCAGATCGATCACACGAGCAATCTCTCGACCGCGTACTGCCACCTCTCGCGCTTCGCTGCCGGGATCCATGCCGGCCAACATGTCGAGGCGCGGCAGCTCGTCGGCTACGTCGGGCAGACGGGACGCGTCACCGGCCCGCATCTCCACTTCGCGGTGAAGCGTGGCGGGACGTTCATCGATCCCATGGGCCTCAAGATGGATGGCGTTCGCACGCTTCCCCCCTCGGATCGCGAGGTGTTCGCGAAGCGCCGCGCCGAGCTCGATGTCGCACTCGAGACCGTCACGCTGCCGTCCGCGGACGGCGTGGCGGCTCCCGACGACAAGGACGAGAACAAGGACGAGCCCGGCGGCGAGGAGTGAGCCGGTGGCTCAGCCTTCGCCGCAATCGTCGCATCCGTCGTCGTAGTAGTAGCGCTGCGGCTGGGGCGATCCGGACTCGGACTCGGAGTCCGGCTGCGCGACGGGCTCGGGCTCGGCGGGCGGCTCGGGCTGCGAGACGTCGAGCGTGGCGTTGCCGACCGTGACGGTGGCGAGAAAATCCTCGCCGAGCAGCGTGAGGTGACTGCGGGCGAACATCGACCGCGCGATGTCGTCGTTGTCCACGACGAAGGCGGAGAGGAAAGCGCCGCGCGGGAGCTTCCCGGAGACCTCGATCTCGTCGGTCTCGGCGCCGATGACCGTGCCGGCCACGTGCATGCGTGACACCACGGAAGGAGCCATGAAGGTGAGCTTGGTCGTCGCGCCGTCGGATTCCATGGCGCGGAGGCGCACGAGATCGGCGCCGTCGGGCTGCACGGCGACGCTCACCGGCAGCTGCGCGACGCGGCGCACGTGCTGCCCCTCGTCGTCGATGGCGTGGACCTTCACCGTGAGGCTGCACTCGATGGCGCGTGCCACCTCGTCGCGCGAGAGGCTCCATGCGAAGCCGGAGCGCGTCGCGATGCCGTGACCGACCTCGCGCGTCTCGCAGCCCTGCGCGGTCGCGAGCCACATCGAGACGTCGGCCGAGCCGTCATCCATCGAGGCCTCGATGCGTAGCGTGCCGTGCCGGATGTCGAGAGCGTCGACGGAGAGCGTGAGCGCCTCCTCGATCTCCTCGATCTCCTCGATCTCGGGCTCGCGCGCGCCCACGCGCGCCGAGGGATCCGCCTGCTCGTTGTTGCTCGGAGCAGCGCACGAGGCGGTCGCAAGGCACAACGCCAGCGCCGCGCCGAAGGGCACGTGGGAACGCAACATGGTTTTGGGGGCGCGACGCGCGCTCGGCTTACGGGTTTTGCGACACGGCGAAACGCGCGGTCTTGGTGGTCGACAGCGACTTTTCGAGATTGTTCCGGAGAAGCTGCTGGCGTCGGGTGCGAGGAGAGAACGCCCGAGCGGCCCTCCGCCTTTCACCCGTACGTGTCACGGCGCGGTTCGATATGGATTTCGAGGCTCGTCGTGGACGACGCCTACACGCGCGCACGTCGCGCGGTCACTTCGGCTTGCCGTGCCCCGGGCCCAGGATCTCCGGCATCTTCGCCTTCGCATCGAACGCGTGGACGTGCGGCGGGTGATGGCAAGACAGACACACGTCGGCGCCCGGCTTCGCCACCGGAATGCGGACCTTTTCGGGCTTGGCGGCATGGAGCGAGCCGGGTCCGTGACAGACCTCGCACTGCACGTCCTTGAGATCTTCGACGTGCGTGACGGTGCTGCCGCCGGGCCGGTCGTATCCGGTGACGTGACAGCTGACGCAGTCGAGGTTGAACTCCTTGAACTGCGACGAGAGCGTGTTGTAGGCGTGGGCGTGCTTCGTCTGATCCCAGACCTTGCGCGGCTCCTCGTGGCAGTTGGTGCACGAGTCGATGCCGACGTAGCTCGGCTCGCCCTTCGCGGGCGGCTTGGGCTTGCGATCCGCGAACTCCAGCTTGTTCGCGTCGTTCACTTTCTTGTAATAGGCACTCATCTGCGCCTTGATCGCGCCGTCGGCGCCGAGGTTGTCGCGGATCTCGCGCATCGCGTAGCGGTAGTAGCTGCCGGTGGCGGGCGGGGGTGCCTTGTCGAGCGCGTCGCGTTCGCCCTCCAGCTTCGCGAGCTCTGCTCTTCGCGCGTCGACGTCCCTCTTCTCGACGCTCTTGTCGGCCTCCCACGTCGCGATGCGGACGCGCAGCTCGTCGATGCGTCCGCCGAGCTCCTCGCGCTTGCGCGTGCGCTCGACGCCGGTGCCGTCCGCGAACTTCACGAGCCCGGGGCCGCTCGTGCCCTCGCGCGGATAGAGATCGAGCGTGGCCACCGTCTGGAGGTGGTTGCCGGTCTCGACGATGAGCACGCCTCCGATGCTCTCCGCCGGCGGCGCCGTGGTGTTGGCCTCACCGCCGCCACCGGTCGAGCCCACGAGCACGGCGAGCAGCTCGGGGTTCACGTCGGCGATGCGCTTGGCCTCGCCGCGTCCGACCGCCGCGAGGACCACGATCGCCTGCGCGCCGTCCTTCTTCAGCGCCGCGACCGCGGTCTTGACCGCATCGGGCGCGGCCGACGACGTCACGCCGTCGAGGGCCAGCTTCGACTTGTCCGGCGCAGCGACGCCGATGATCCCGAGATCGACGCCGCCCACCTTGGTCTTCGTCCACTTCACCGGCGCGAGCCCGGGCGCGACGACGTTGCCTGCCGCGAGCGGAGCACCGCTGGTGGCGACGAGCCTCTGCAGTGTGTCTCCACCGCCCGCCCAGTCGTTGCGACCCGGCGCGAACGCGAACAGGTGGACCGCCTTCATCGACGCCGCGATGGTCTCGGCCTTCGTGATCTCCTGGGCGCGACGATCCGCTGCGAGCTCCATGTCCATGAAGAAGAGCGGACCGGCGGAGAGGACGCCGGACGCCTTGGCCTTGTCCTGCTCTGCGGCGACGAGCGCACCGAAGTGATCCATTCCGCCGAGCTGGTCCTTGACGCAGCCGCACGGCTCGAGCGCTCCGGCAAGATCGGACACGAGGTAGAGCCGCGCCGCGGGCACCGCGTCCGCACCGGCTCTGCCGTCGCGCGCGCCGCTGCGACCATCGGCGCCGCCGCCAGCGCCCGAGCTCTTGCAGCCCTCGCAGGCGCAGAAGGTGGCAAGCGCGACGAAGAGCCCGACCAGGAACACCGTGAACCCGAGGAACGCGAGGATCCGCTGCACGCGCGCTACCTTAGCAGCCGCCGCGCGCGCGTTCGTGACATAGCGCGCGGAAATCGCTACCCTTTCGGCTGACGTACGTCCGCAACAGAATGTCCGCTCCGTTCCGCTTCGGCCCGTTTTTCCTCGATTCGCGTATCGCGGTCGGTGGCACGGCCGAAGTGTATCTCGGACGACCCGCGACGCCGGGCTCGAGCCTCCCCGAACGCCTCGTCGTCAAGCGGCTGCTCCCGCACTTCGCGTCCGATCCCGAGGGGCGCACGATGTTCGAGCGCGAGGCCCGCCTCCACGCGGCGGTCACGCACGACAACGTGGTGACGGTGTTCGGTGCCGGTGTCGACAACCGCGGTGAGCCGTACCTGTCGATGGAGTACATCGACGGCGTCGACGGCTATCGACTGCTGCGCCGCCTGCGGCAGGACGACGAGCTCTTGCCGGTCGGCGTTGCCATCTACATCGCCCGCGAGGTCCTGCGCGCTCTCGAGAGCGTGCATGCTGCACGCGATCCGCTCTCGGGCGGCGCGCTCGGCATCGTCCATCGCGACGTTAGCCCTTCGAACATCTACATGTCGAAGGAGGGCAAGGTGAAGCTCGGCGACTTCGGGATCGCCCGCTCCACCACGCGGACCACGCTGCGCAGCGAGGCCGGCCAGGTGCTGAAGGGGAAGTTCGCCTACCTCGCGCCCGAGCAGGTCGCGGGCGAGCCCAGCGATCATCGCGCCGATCTCTTCAGCCTCGGGACCGTGCTCGCGGAGATCCTCCTCAACCGCCCGCTCTTCCCGGGCGGAGGTCAGCTCGCCATCCTGCTCGCCATCCGTGACTGCAAGGTGGACGCGCTGCAGGAGATCCGCGCGCGGCTTCCTCCCGGGCTCTTCGAGGTCCTCCAGCGCGCGCTCTCGCGTAACCCCTCGAGCCGCTTCCCGAACGCCACCGAGTTCGCGCATGCGCTCGCGCCGTTCGAGGCCGACCCGCGCCTCGCCATCCGCGAGATCTCGGCTCGTGTCCGATGGGTGCAGTCTGCAGCTTCTTCGGACCAGATGGCCGCGGTCCGCGAGAGCGCACGAGCCATGCGCGCCGCGCAACCGGTGACCGATCCCCCACAAGGCCCGCCCGCGCAGCCGAGCGGGCTGAAGCCGATGCCACCACGACCGCCTTCCGCCACGGCGCTGCCGGCAGCGGCGACCCCCGCCGCGCCGGGGCGCCGGCCCGCACCGCAGTCCGACCTGCCGAACGACCTCGGTCCGAGGGACCAGCCGGAGCGGAAGACCGAGGAGTACGAGCTGCTTCCGTCCTGGGTGCTCCGCGACAACGGCGAGAAGCTCGGCCCGTGGACGTTCGCGCGCTTGATGGAGGCGCTCGCCACCGGCCACCTACAGCGCGGCGACAAGGTCGACTTCGTCGGTCGCGGCTTCAAGGACGTCGAGGAGATCGAGGAGTTCGCGCGCTTCTTCCCGCCGCCCAGCGCCACCACCGGCAAGCTCGCCGGTCCCGGCGCGCCAGATTTCCAGGACCAGCTCGGTAGCGTCTCGATGCTCACGACGCTGATGCGCGTGCTGGCGCAGCGCGAGACCGGCGTCCTCTTCGCGGAGCGCACCGACGACACCAACGATGGTGGAGGCAGCGGCGGCGCGCGTAAGGAGCTCTACTTCGTCGCCGGCAAGCTGCATCACGTGGCGTCCAGCAACGCGAGCGAGCTGCTCGGCGAGTACCTCGTCAGACGCGGCAAGCTCGAACGCGAGGAGCTCGATCTCGCGCTCGCCGTGCTGCCTCGCTACGGCGGACGCATGGGCGACACGCTCATCTCGATGGGCCTCGTCGGGCCCGTCGACATCTTCCGTGCGATCCGCGAGCAGGGTCGCGATCGCGTCGCAGATCTCTTCTTGTGGCGCGCCGGAACGGTGACCTTCTATCGGGGCCAGACGGCGCCGCCGGTCGAGTTCCCGCTCGACCTCGACCTGCCCACGCTCATGCTCGCGGGCCTCGAGGCGGCGAAGCCCGGCGACTCACCGATGGACGAGCATCGCCATCGCCTCGATCAGACCGTCGGCCGGCGAGACGGTGGCGACCACCCTGCGCTCGAGAACGTGCTCTGGCCGCCGCTCGTCACACGCGTGCAGTCACTCATCCAGCAGCCGACGAAGCTGCGCGACATCCTGAAGGCCGCGGCCCGCAGCAGCGGTCTCGGCGCGGGAGATGTCCTGCGCGGCCTCGAGATCCTGGTCGCCGCCGGCCTCGCGACCTGGCGCTAGCGACAGCGTGATCC
>JAYTZB010000621.1:0-6446 GCA_043742085.1 Polyangiaceae bacterium | reverse complement strand
CCGAAGAAGACCGCGATGATGATGCCGCGCCAGCCATGCGGAACCACGACGCGCATCGCGGTCTGCCACGGCGACGCACCGAGCGCAGCGCTCGCGTCGCGGAGCGCCGACGGCACGCGCGCCAGCGCATCCAGTGAGAGGAGGAGAACGGTGGGCGCGATCATCACGCCCAGCAGCACCGCCGCCGTCGCGAGGCCTTCGCCGCCGGTGGCGCGCTCACCGAGCGTGAGATGCGCGACCTTCTCCATCTGCGGGATCAAGTAGACGAGCGCGAGCCAGCCGTAGACGACGCTCGGCACGGCCGCTGCCACCTCCATGATCCGGCGATACATCGGTCGCGCCGAACGCGGCGCGAACTCGGTCGCCCAGACCGCTGCCAGAACGGCAGGCACGGCGCCGATCACGATGGCGCCGCCCGCGCTCACGAACGTCCCGAAGATCAGGGGAAGACCGCCGTAGACGCCGGCCTCGGGCTTCCAGAGAGCGCCGCTCAGGAGCGGTGCGAGCCCCACCGAGCGAACACCCTTCAGGCCGGCGTTGCCGAGGAAGAAGAGCATCGCTCCGGTCGTGACCAGCACGAACGCCGCGCACGACACGAGGAGCATGCGCACCACCGCGTCGACCTTTCGACGCGAAGACGCTTCACGGCGCGTGTTCGGCCTCGCGCTGGCGACCGGCTCCGGGGCGAGCTCCACGGCGGACACGTCAGTCCTTGTCCTTGGTGACCTTCATCTGCGTGACGGGGATGAAGCCCTTCACGGTCGGGACCACCTTGGTCTGGAAGTCGGGCGAGAGCACGTAGTCGAGGAACTGCTTGGTCGCGCCCGTGGGCTCGCCCTTCGTGTACATGTGCTCGTACGCCCAGATCGGGTACGTGCCGCCGGTGATGGTCTCGGGCGTGGCGTCGACCGCTCCCTTGTCGGTCTTCACCGGGAGTGTGACGAGCGAGTCGTCCTTGAACGAGAGGGCGAGGTAGCTGATCGCGCCCTTGGTCTGCTTCAGCTTCGCGACGAGCGCGCCCGAGTTGTCCTCGGTCTGGCCTTCGACGAACTTGTCGCCGCCGAGCACGGCGTTGCCGAACACGGTGCGCGTGCCGCTGCCCGCCGCGCGGTTGATGACGACGATGGGCTGCGCTGCGCCGCCGAGGTCCTTCCAGTCCTTGACCTCGCCCTTGAAGACCTTCGCCATCTGCTCGAGGGTGAGCGCGGGGATCTTCTCGTTGAACGCGCCCTTGTTCGCCATCGCTGCGAAGCCGACCACGGCGACCTTGTGATCGACGAGGTTCGCCTTCATGTCATCGGGCGCGAAGATGTCGCTGTCGCCGATGTGCACGGCGCCGCTCGCGACGTCGGCGAGCCCCTTCTTCGAGCCGCCCGCGGAGACCTCGACGCTGGTCGACCTGTTGTCGACCTCGTACTTCTCCTTCGCGGCATTGACCAGCGGCTGCAGCGCGCTCGAGCCGCTGGCGCGAATGGTTTGTTTGCCGGTCACCTTGGGGTCGGCGGCGCTGGTGGTGACCGAGCCGGCGGGAGTCGCCTTGTCTGCGGCCGGCGGCGGGGTCTTGTCGCACGCGACGAGCGCGAACGTGCCGGCAGCGGCGAGGATGGTGAGGAACGAGGTGGTGGTGGACATCAGCCGAATCTCCCTGTGATGTAGTCCTCCGTCTCGCGTTCTCGCGGACGGGTGAAGATGTTCGTCGTCTCGTCGATCTCGACGAGACGGCCCATGTAGAAAAAGCCCGTGCGCTGCGAGACGCGCGCCGCCTGCTGCATGCTGTGCGTGACGATGACGATGGTGACGATCTCGCGGAGCTCGCTGACGAGATCCTCGATCTTTGCGGTGGCGATGGGATCGAGAGCGCTCGCGGGCTCGTCCATGAGGATGACCTCGGGCTCGACCGCGAGCGCTCGCGCGATGCAGAGCCGCTGCTGCTGGCCACCGGAGAGGCTGAGCCCCGATTCCTCGAGGCGATCCTTCACTTCTTCCCAGAGCGCTGCCTGCCGGAGCGCGCGCTCGACGGTGCCGGCGATGAGCGAGCGGTCCTTCTCGCCGGCGATCCGCAGACCGTACGCGACGTTCTCGAAGATCGTCTTCGGGAACGGGTTCGAGCGCTGGAAGACCATGCCGACGCGGCGTCGCACGAGGACGGGATCGATGTCCGATCCGTAGATGGGCTCACCGTCGAGCTCGACCGAGCCCGTTACGGTCACACCCTCGATGGTGTCGTTCATGCGGTTGAGCGAGCGCAGGAACGTGCTCTTGCCGCAGCCGCTCGGCCCGATCAGCGCGAGGATCTCGTTGGGGCGCACGTCCAGCGAGACGCTCTTGATCGCCTCTTTCGTGCCGTAACGCACGCTGAGATCGGTCGCCCGCATCTTCGCGGCCGCGGCGGCCGCGGGCCCGCGCGCGCTCGGAGACGCATCGCCGGCGCCGACTCCAGGGACTGCGGCCAATGCCATGCGTCTTCGTACCGGCGCCATGCGACGTGCACATGCAGGCGTCGTGACGTTTCGGTGTCAGACGCGGCGCGAAGCGCGTCTCAGGGGGAGGCGATGCCGCACTGCCGCGTATCGCTACGGCAGACCAGCTCAGGCGCGCAGGTCCGCGTACCACGGCGATCGCAGCCCTCGCCGGCGGGCAGGTCGGTCGCGGGCCGCGCGCACATCTCTGCGTTGCGCTCGCTCACGCAGTTGCTGCCGGGCTTGCAGAGGCTGTGGTCCGACTCGCACGATGCGCCTTCGTCGCCGATCAGCTCGGTGCCATCACCACCCTCGGCGACGAACCAGAGCTCGATGCCGTTGGTGGTCCGGAAGCGGAGCGGCGTGTGCTCGAAGTCGAAGTAGAGCGTGAGCGCTCCCTTCGCTTCGGTCCAGACCAGGTGGAGGTCGTGGCCGGGCGTCGTGTCCGACCACTTCACCGGCGCGGTCAGCGTGTCGTTCCAGACCTCGTACGTCCCGCGATCGGCGGCCGTGGTCATGCGCTCGTAGCCGCTCTCCGTCGAACGGAGGAAGGCCCACGTTCCGTCGCCGCCGAACTCGATGCCTTCGTGCGCGACGAGGCTCGACGGCGAATGAACGTCGAAGCGACACGCGAACCAGCGACGGCCCAGGAAGCGCGAGAACGCGGCGGCGGTGCGCGGTGGCCCGAGCGCGGGCCCGTGCTCGACGGCGCAGATCTTCGCGACGGTGGCGGCGCTCGCGATGGCGCTCGCGGGACATGCTTCCGCGGCGCCGACGCAGACGTCGGCGGGACCGCAGCAGCGATAGCCGTCGGCACAAGGGCAGGGGCGCCCCTCGATGGAAGCGCGCGGCGCGCAGTCGGCGCTCGCGACCAGCAGCGCGGCGCTGACGCACGCGACGACGATCGATCGGCGAAGCGGGCGCTTCATGAGACGATGTCGATTCTAGAACGTCCCGCCGAGGCCGAGCGAGGCGCCTGCGGGGGTGACGAGCGCGGTGGCGCCGCGGAGCGCCTTCGGAGCAGAAGGCCAGAGCAGCACCACGACCCCGGTAGCGATGAGCGCGCCGCCCGCACCCAGGCCGACGATGGACGCAGTGCGATCGCGCGCGATGCGGTCATTGCGGCTCGCGGCGTCACGTTGCGATTCGCCCGGCGATGCGCCGTCGGACTCGCCGGCACCGAGGACGCCATAGGTGGCGCCGATGGCCACCGCGACCGCGCCCAGGCCGAGCGCTCCGAACCCGATCACCTTCTTCGCAGACGGCCCACCGTTGCCGCCTCCGTCGCCAGCGTGATCGGCAGCGGCGCCGGGCCGGCCGAACGTGTCACTGTCGATCCCGTCGGGTCCGGGCGTCGTCTCGGGCTCGTGCGCGACGTAGCCCTCGACGGTCTTCTCGTCGAACGGCAGCGTGAAGACCAGATCGAAGGCATCGTGTGCGGCGCCGCGCGTGCGGGCTCGCGGCTGTTCCGGCGCGAGGTCGGCGAGCGCGACGATCTCGCGATCCGGCGGCAGGACGAACTCGGTGTCGTCGTCGAGCCGCCTCACGTACTCGCGCCCACTCGGTGCCGGTCGGATCAACCGAACCTTGGTGCCCGGCGACGTGTGCGTCTCGGCGAGGCGGACTCCGCGCGCGTCCTCGACGACGTAGTGACCCGCGTGCTGGCCGTCGATCTCGAGGCGGCGCCCGAGCCGATGACCGATGGCGAGCAGCGAATCGTTGTCCTTGGGAGCGCGCGCGTGGACCTGCGGGCGGAAGCGCTCGTTGGGGATCGCGGCGTTGGCCCGCGCCACGAACGCGGAGATCTCGCGATAGCTGACGAGGCCGTCGCCGTCGGCATCGGCTGCGCCGTAGAGCCCGGAGCGCACCTCGTGGCTGAAGACGCCCGCCTGGAAGCCGTCCCACTCGTGGCTCTCGCGATGCGACGAGCTCGAGAGGAGCAACCCGACGCGCGGATCGTCGCCGAGGCCATGCACGTCGCGCAGCGGCTCCGCGGGTCGACGCGCGCCGCCGGGCCCGCGCGGATACGCGACGAGATACGAGTCACACGCATCGATGATGAAGTGGAAATGATCGGCGCCGATCTTCGAGACCACCTTGGTCGCGAGGTCGTGCCCGGAGAGGCGCGTGTCCTCGAGACCGAGATAGCCCTCGCCGTTGCGCACGCTGCCGTGGCCGGCATAGAGGAAGTAGAAGACGGTCTCGACGTGGCGCGCGCGCGCCTGCGCGACGTCGGCAGCGGCATGCGCGAGCGCCTGATCGAGCTCGGCGAGGCGCGGCGGCTGCGCCTCGGCGGTGGCCTGCGCATGGAGGCGCGCGGTGTTGGCGTCGGGACGCGTGAGCAGATAGGTCCGCGCGCCGAGCAGCCGGAAGAGATCGACGTAGCGCGCGGCGTCGTCGTCCGCGTACGTGAGGGCGGGGAGCTCCGCGTCGACCGAGACGTTCGAGCCGATCACCAGCGCGAAGATGGCGCGCTTGCCGGGCTCCGCCGTCTCGTCGGCGTGGCCCGTGGCCGGACACAGCACCATCGACACGACCATCGTGAGGAGCGCGGCGGCGACGGTGGTGATGCGGTTCAAGGGTCGACCTCGAACCGAATGGTACGGTCGATGCTCCCCGGACCGAAGACCGGCGTTTGCCCGATGGGTGCGCTGGAAATGAGGGCTTCCACGGCCTTCACGGTCAGCGGCAGATCCGTGAAGACTGCATGGATCGCGAGCTGCTTGCCGTCGAGGTCGTGGCTGATGGCGTCGGGCAGGGACTGCGCGCCCGGCGCGATGGCGATGGAGCTCGGATCCTCCTTGGGATCGCTCCAGCCCGGGTAGTACCAGAAGACATGGCGATGCTCGTCGACGCCGTAGATCATCAGGTAGCGCTTGCCGGCGGTGTTCCCGTAGCCGAACGAGAGCTCGTCGCCGCGACCGATCGATGCGCCGGCGCGCTTCGGGGCTGCGTCCGCCGCGCCGCGCGCGCCGCGATAGACGAGCACGTAGACCAGGTCGTCGGCGGTGCTCGAGGCGCTCGAGCCCGCGCCGCCGCGGGCGGTGAAGCCGGTATCGAGGGGCGAGCCAGGGCCGACGGGGCGCAGGACCAGGAACGCGATGGCGGCGGCGAGCGCGAGCGCGCCCATCAGCGGCGTCGCGGTGCGTAGCAGCGGGCGCGCGGCTCCACCGCTACCGATGCCGAGACCGCTGGCGATGCGGGCCCGGGGTCCGACGGCGTCGGGGTCGAGCTGCTCGAGGAGCAGCTGCTTCTCGTAGCGCGCGCGGCATGGTCCACACGTCGGGAGGTGCTCGCGCATCGCGCGCTCGCCTGCCGGATCGAGCGTCCGAGCGAAGTGCCGATCGACGCGCGCCGTCATGAGGCATCGTTCGGTGCTCATCGTTCGGTGCTCATCGTTCGGTCTCCAGGACGAATTTCTGGAGCAAGGCGCGGATGCGGTGCTCCTGGTACATCAGCGTCGTGCGGTGCATGCCGAGCGCGAGGGCCGCCTCTCGCTGACCGAGCTGCTTCAAGAAGCGAGCTTCGAAGACCGCGTCCCACTTCGGCGGGAGCACCGTCTTGCGGAAGCGCTCGATGACCATCGCCGCGGAGAGGCTATCGCCCTGCGCACCCTCGGTGGCTCCCGTCGTCTCGGGGCCGTCCGCCATGCCTTCCTCGAGTGACGTCTCGCGCGCATAGCGCCGGCGGAAGTCGAGCGCCTGGTTCTTGGCCACCCGTGACAGCCACGCTCCGAGCTCGCCGCCCTTGAACGACTCCCGCATCTTCGCGCTGGAGAGCAGGCGGTGGAAGACCTCGTGCGTCACGGTCTCGGCATCGGCAGGCGCGAGCACCGACGCCGCGGCACGTGCGACCCTCGCGTAGTGCTCGCGGTAGACGCGCTCGAGCGTCCTGCGGTCGCCGGCATGAAACCCTTCGAGATCGAGGGCCTCGTCCGTCGGATGAAGGTCGGGCACGGCCACGGGGGATGCTAGCGCGAGGAGCACT
>JAYTZB010000620.1:0-2624 GCA_043742085.1 Polyangiaceae bacterium | reverse complement strand
TCGGGCTGCGCGTGCCGGTCCTGGTGCGCTCCGCGAAGGAGCTTCGCGCGGTCGCCGCCGGAAATCCATTCCTCGCCGCGGGCGCCGAGCCCGACGCGCTCCACGTGATGTTCCTCGTCGATGCGCCCTCGAAGGTCGCGATCGCCGCGCTCGATCCCGATCGCTCGCCACCCGACGCGTTCGCCGTCGTCGGCCGCGAGATCTACCTCTCGTGCCCGAACGGCGTCGCGCGCACGAAGCTGAGCAACGCGTGGTTCGACGCGAAGCTGACGACGACGAGCACCGGTCGCAACTGGCGGACCGTCCTCAAGCTCGTTTCGATGTGCGACGCGTGACGGCGTTGCCGCCCTTGCTGGTCGTGGTGGTGGTCGTCGCGCTGCTCTTCGCCCCGCTCTTCGCGCTCGGGGCAGGAGCAGCCGGCTTCGCCTTCGCCTTCGCCTTGGGGGGCGCGGCTTCCACCTCGTCGGTCTCCTCGATCTGGTAGCCGAACAGCGTCGCCGCCGCGCGCGCGGTCTCACGTGGCAGCGTGGCCTTCACGGTGATCGAGAAGAAGCCGTGCGTCACCAGCGCGGTGACGAGCTCCTGATCGTCGACACCGAGGCGCTGCGCCAGAAGAGTCAGCGCGATGGTCGGACCGACCTTCACCGTCGGCACGCGCGGCAGCGAGGGAGGCGACGGCGCGGAGCGCTCGGAGCGCTCGGAGCGCGGGGAGGAAGACGCTGCTCGCTGGGCCTCCGCCTCGTCGTCCTCGTCGCCGGCGTCGAGGATCTCCTCGAGACGCTCGAGCTCGTGACCGCGGAGCGATGCCAGTGCGCGCGCGACGTTCACCGACGAAGGCGGTCCGCTCTCGTCGTCCTCGTCGGCGGCGGCGTAGGAATTCACCCGCACGGATACGGGGACCTCGACGACACGCCTGCGCACCACCGTGGGGGCGACGTGGTTGAGAACGGTTGTGGAGCGCGTGGAGCGCGTGGCCGGTGTGGCCGGGGCCTGCGCGAGCGGTTCGGACGGTGGCTGCTTCATGAGGACGAGACGGCGTGCGTGGCGCGTGCTTGCGACGTGCGTGCGGCGGCTCGTCGCGCCCGTCATGGGCGCTCGTCCGCGTGGTCACGCAATCAAGACAGTATGGCCGTCTCCGACGCAAGACGCACGTCGGACGATGCGCTCTTCGTCGCGTTGGTCATCGCGCTCGCGACCGCGAGGAGGACGACCGCCAGGCCCGGCGCGATGACGCCCAGCTTTCCACAGGTGCCGCCGGCATGCAGCAGCACGAAGCCCATCGACCACGCCGCAGCCGAGGTGGCGGCGCGGAGGACGCTCGCTCGCGCGGCAAGCCGCACGGCGCCCGCCTGGGCCAGCGCGATCGCAGCGCCGAACATGCCGCCCACGAGCCACGGCAGGACCTGCACGTCGAGGAGGAGGACCGCGAGGAGCGCGCACGCCATCGCCGTCGCGAAGCTGAAGCGCAGGCGCTTTCCGCGCATCGAGGGCATCCCGCGACCTTCGACGGCGCCGCCGATGAGACCGGCGAGGAGGCCGCCGACGATGTGTCCGGCGAGCGGGCTGGCGAACACGAGGACCAGGCCGCCGATGGTGCTGCCGAGGAGGATGCCCATCCACCAACCGAGCGTGGCGAGGACAGCCGTGAGCGCGACGCGAGCCATCAGCGAGCCCCTGCGTGCTTGAAGTAGAGCTGCTTGTCGCCGCCTTCGCTGGCGACGAGCGCGGACGTCGTGCGGATGGTGCCGAGCTTCTCGAACGTCGTGTCGTTCTTCGTCGCGCGGGCCATCACGTCGTAGACCGGCGTGCCCGCCTCGATCTGCGAGAGGTCGAAGCGGAAGTCGTGCTGATCGCTGTTGGGGAACCGGCTCTTCACCGCGGCGTTCGGGCGGAGGACGATCTCGTAGGGCGTCGACTGGCTCGCGTGCGCGACGGCCTTGCCGTCGGCCGTCATCTCGCCGAGGTGCGTGATGGGGAGGTGGCTCGGGTCCGGCGTCACCGTCTCGAAGTACGCCTTCACGATGAACGGAACGTCGGGATAGATGTGCCCGATGTCCTGGTAGAAGTAGTTCCAGTCGTTCTTGGGCAGGCCGCCGAAGTCGTGGATGGCGACGAAGTTGCGCGAGGGCTGGCCGTCGATGAGGAACTTCACCGACGCGCCGGGGATCATGTTGGGACCGCCGCCGGGAGCCATGCGGAGGATCAGCGGCAGCGCGTGGCCTCCGTTGGCGAGGAGACCCGTGTACGGACCGCTGCGGTGTACGGAGTGGTCGGTCGGCACGTCCGTGTAGTCTGCAACGAGCTCGGCCTCGCCGGCGACGCCGAACGGGTGGAAGATCTTGCGTCGACCCTCGGGGGCCTCGTCGCTCGCGTAGTTGAACGTCGGGTGGAGCGAGAAGATCGCCGGGATGGCGCGCACGTAGTAGCCGAAGCCGCCCGTGGGGAGCTTCGCGGCGCAGGAGGCGTGGCTCTCGGTCGCCGAGCAGTAGCGCCCGGTGTTGATCATCCTCGCGAGGAGCTGCTGCTTCTGCGCGGCGGGGAGCGCGTCGTAGCCCTGCGGGAGCGACGCGCGGTCGGCGGGCTTCGCCGAGAGCGACGTGAGCGCGTCCTCGCCGGCGCCGGTG
>JAYTZB010000619.1:0-2235 GCA_043742085.1 Polyangiaceae bacterium | reverse complement strand
GCGAACGACGCGCGGCGATCGCCGCCATCGCCGCGGCCGCGGGGACGACGAGCGCCGCCGGTCCCTTGGCCATCGCGCCGAGCGCAGCCGCTGTCCATGCAGCGATGGCGAAGAGGCGAGCTGCCCGCGTCTCGCTCGCGAGCTGCGCGGTGAGCCACGTCACGATGGGCGTCCAGATCGCCACCTGGAGGATCGGCGGGAGCCGTGCATGGGCAATCGCGACGCGGGCGCATACCGGTTGTCCGGGTAGAGTACACGCATTCGGCGACCCCGCCATGAGGCGGTCCGCTCCGAGGTGCACGCCCGATGCGTCCACGTGCACGTGGCCGGCGAGGACAGCCAGCAGCTGCGGCACGGTGAGGACAAGCAGCACGAGCGCCATCGCGTGTCCCGCGTGAACCGTGACCACGCGCCCACCGAGGCGGATCGACCACCGCGACACATGGGCCTCGGCGGAGGTCTCGAGCGCGCGGAGCAGGAAGCCGAGGGAGGCGGCGACCGATGCCACGAGCGGCATGTCCGTGAGCGCCTGGTGCGAGAGCAGCGCGTAGCCGGGCATCGTGAGGAGGATGGCCGCGCCCGCGAAGCCCGCGCGCCGACTGCAGGTGCGCGAGACGCCGTTGTAGAGAATGTACGCGCCGACGACGGCGAGCACGAACGCGGGCATGCGGACCGCCCATTCGGGATGCGCCGCGCCCGATGCAAAGGCGCCGGCCAGCACCTGGTCGGGGCCGCTTCGCACGCCGAGGATCATCATCGAGACCGACTCGAGCCAGAACACGAGCACTGGCTTCGACATGAACCAGCCTTCGTTCGCCCACCAGGGTGAGACGAAGTCGCGACGCTCGATCATCTCGCGTGCCACCTCCGCGTAGTGCGTCTCCCAGGGATCGACGAGCGAGAACGCACCGAGCGTCGGCAGCGCCGTCGCGATCCCGAGGGCCACCACCCAGAAGCCATGACGTCTCGTGAGCGGTCGGCTCTCGCCGCGCTCGTCCACGGCGAGCGGACCGAGCGCGACCCCGGCGCGGAAGACCGCGACCACGAGCGCGAGCGCCGTGGCCGGCGCGAGGAGAGCCACGCTCCACGTCGGCAGCACGGCGCTCACCGCGAGCCGCAGCACGAGAAGGACGAGCGCGCTCGTCGCGAGCACGAGGGCAAAGGGGCGCACGAGAGCTCGCGCCGCGACCTCGCGCGGCGGTGCGAGGATCGGCGGCGCAGCGGTGAGCGCTGCTGCCCAAGACTTCACGAGCGTCAGCGGGCTCATCGGACCTCCAGGACGCCGGCGGGAACGCGGTCGTGACCATCGCTGTCGCCGGCGGTGACGTGCATCCGCCGATCGTCTTCACAAGGAAGCGCGCCGACGCCCCAGTACATGCGGTAGCTGCCGGGGCGGAAATGCGCGGGCAGCTTCACGTCGAAGTCGTCGAACAGCACGTCGCCGGGTCGCCACAGAGCCATGGGGTAGGGGAGCTCGCGGTGCTCGGCGCTGAAGCGCGAGGGGGAATGATCGATGTGGAGAAACGTGCAGTATCCACTCAATCCGCTGGCAATGGCCGCGGTGCTGGGAGTCCCGCGGACCGACGTGACGATGCGCACGTGCGCGCTGCGGCTGCCGCGGGGGATGGCGTCGATGACGCGACCCTGGGCATCGACGAGCTGCCAGCCGACCGCGTCGAGCCGATCTTCGAGCACCGCGCCGGCGCCGAGCGCACGGAGGCCGGCCGGCGCCGTCGTGAGCACGATGGCGTCGAGAGGGTTGTCGGTGCGCTCGCCGTCGAGGAGCGCGCTCGCGGCGAGGAGCGTCGCGCTGCCGGCGCCTGCGAGCACCGGGACGTTGCGTGCGTGTGCGGTGCGATACTCGGCGTTGACGCGTGGCAGCTCGGCGGGCGTGAGCGCGAGGAAGCGGCGGGCCTCGCGCGGAGCCCCGTGATCGGCGGCGGCGAGCCACTTCCCCGCAGAGGGCGCGTCGATCTGCGGGACGACGGCGGTGCCCGGAGCGAAGGCGACGGCGCGGCGATCGATGCCGACGAGGCCGAGCGGCTCGCCGGCGCGATGGACCCTCGCCCACGCATCGAACGCGGCGCCCGGCGAGAGGCGCGCCAGGAGATCGGGATACGCATGCGCACGCAGCGCGAGCCCAGCGATGACGCCGCCTGCGACCGCGGCGAGACCGCGGCCCGTCGGGAGCCAGGCACGCGGCACGGCGAGCGCGACGGCGGTGAGCGCCATGCT
>JAYTZB010000618.1:0-6791 GCA_043742085.1 Polyangiaceae bacterium | reverse complement strand
CGGGCGGATCGTCCGGAGAAGCGTGCTCGAGGACCAGCGCGCCACCGGGGCCGAGAAGCGCGGCGGCCCTGGCGAGGATGCCGGCAAAGCCGGGCGTTCGCACGTCGGCGTAGGGCGGATCGAGGAAGACGATCGCGAACGGTCCCTCGATCTTGAGGAGGGCGCGTTCCACCTTGGTGTCGAAGAGGACCATCGCGCGGCCGACCCCGAGCGCGCCGGCATTCTTGCGGATGGCGGTGACGGCGTCGCGCGCGTGCTCGACGAGGACCGCCGCGGAGGCGCCGCGCGACAGGGCCTCGAAGGCGAGGGCACCCGTGCCGGCGTAGAGATCCAGGACGCGCGGGCCCGTGTCGCCCTCGCCCTCGCCTTCGTTTTCGCCGTCTTCGTCGTGCCCGAAGAGCCCGTCTGAGACGAGCATCGAGAAGAGGGCCTCGCGGACGCGATCGGAGGTGGGCCGAGTGGCCATCCCACGGGGAGCGTCGAGCGCGCGGGACCGCCAGCGTCCGCCGGTGATGCGCATCGGATGGCCTCCGAGACTACCCTCCTTTGTCCCGAAGCGCGTTACGCTCGCGACCTGATGGTTCGCCAGGCATACAGGGTCGTTTCGAGGTTCCTGCTGCTGCTGGCCTTCGCCGTCCTCGCGCTGCCGCGCGTGGCGCGGGCAGATCTGCCGGGCGCGCATACGGTCCCGGTCGCGGTGCTCGCGTTCGACTCGGAGGACTCCGAGGAGCAAGCCGACGCGATCACCGGCGCGGTGCGCTCGCGCATCCGTGCCGCGCAGGGCTGGTCGCTCATCGAGACGACGCAGTCCCTCGGCATGATGACCGCGGCGCTGAAGTGCCCGACGCATCCGCCGCCGGAGTGCCAGCAGAAGATCGCCGAGCAGATCAAGGCGGAGCGCTACATCTTCGGCTTCGTCACGAAGGGCCCCGCGCAAGGCCAGGTCACCGCGGAGATCCATCTCTACCAGAAGGGCAAGCCCGACACGGTCCTCAAGGAGTCGTACGCCGACAACCTGAAGGACTCGAACGACGACACCCTCCGCAAGATCGCCGCGCGCATCGTGGAGCGTCTCGGCGGCACGGCAGTCGGCGTCGTGATCGTGAAAGCGACGGACCAGACCGGCGAGGTGGTCGTCGACGGCGACAAGCGCATTCCGCTCGCGAACGGCACGGCGCGCATCGAGCTGGCGGCGGGCGGTCACTCCATCGAGGTGACGGGCGCGGGCGGCGTGCCGGTGAAACGCAACGTCCTCGTGACGGCGGGCCGCGAGACGGTCGTGGAGCTGACGGCGGCGGCGACGACGGAGCCTCCGAGCGAGGCGTCCAAGTCCAACACGCGCAAGATCATCGGCGGCGTGTCGATGGGCGCGGGCGTCGTGCTCGGCGGCATCGCGGTCTACGAGCTGCTCCACTACCTGAGCCTCCAGAGCGACGGCAAGGCCTACGCCGCGACGATCGCGAAGGACCCGCAGGGCCGCGAGTGCCGCGCCACGGGCGACCAGCGCTGCGTCGGCTACGACCGCGACTCGAAGTCGGCCTCGGCGCTGGCGTGGGGCCTGGGCGGCGGCGGCGCGGTCCTCCTGGGCGTCGGCGCGTATCTCTTCTTCTCTGCCCCGAGCTCGAGCGAACCGAACCGCACGGCGAGCACCCCGAAGCCGTCCAAACCCACCGCGCGCGTGGTCCCGACCGCGGGCCCGGGCAACACGGGCGTGATGCTAGTTGGCACGTTCTAGTCAATCCCAGGCGCAGCGTGCCAGCCCCGACTCGTGGATCCGTTCGTCGGCCGTGATGAGCGCAGCGTCGTGAGCGCGCGCGGTCGCCACGATGAAGCGGTCGGCGGGGTCACGGTGATGCCAGGAGAACCTCGCGGCCTCGATGGATATCCGCGGCAGGAGGTGCAGGAGCTCGATGCGCGGATCATCTGTGAGGGCTTCGTCAATCCACACGTCGTGCGGACGATCGAATCGCAGTTTGCCGGCTTCAGCTTTCGTCGCGATCTCCCAGATGCAGATGGCTGGGATCCCGATCCGATCGGCCTTGTCGATTGCCCGCTTCGCTCGGCGCCCGAGCTTGGCGGGCGTCGTCAGCCACCAGACCCACGCGTGGGTGTCGAGGACGATCATGAAGAGGCGTCCCAATCCACTTCGACGGGCTCGAGTAGGTCGTCGTCGCGGAGAAGGCTCCCGAGCAGCGAGCTCCGCTTGCCCGTGGACAGCGGTACGACCCGCGCTACCGCGCGGCCTCGCTTCGTGACGACGAACGACCGACCGCGCGTCTCCACCTCGTCGAAGAGAGCCAGGCACGTGGCCTTGAACTCACCTGCCGGCACGACGCGAGCCTTCGGCTTCATGGTCACGAGTGTAGCTCTTGTGACCATGAACGCAATGTGGGGCGCTCCTGGTCGAGTACTCGAATCCTCGAATCCTCGACTACGATAGACTCGGCTCCGCGACGATCAGGCGCTCGCGGATCTCCGAACGCCACCGCCGCGCATGACCGTCCTTGTCGTCGCCGAGAAGCCCAGTGTCGGGCGCGATCTCGCGCACGTGCTCGGTGCGCGCACGCGCGGCGATGGGCACTTTCGCGGAGCCGGATACGTGGTGACGTGGGCCATCGGGCACCTCGTCGCGCTCGCCGAGCCGGGAGACATGAATGCCGCATGGAGAAAATGGCGGCTCCACGATCTGCCCATGCTCCCCGCCGCATGGCCGCTCGTCGCCGGGGAAGGCACGCGCGATCAGTTCGACGTCGTACGCGCGCTCCTCCTCGCGAAGGAGGTGCGCGGAATCGTCTGCGCGACCGATGCAGGACGCGAGGGCGAGCTCATCTTCCGTTACATCTACGAGGCGGCCGGTGCGTCGAAGCCGGTCAAGCGCCTCTGGATCTCTTCGCTCACTCCGGAGGCGATCGCCGCGGGATTCCGCACCCTCCAAGACGGCAGGGCGTTCGACCGCCTCGGCGACGCTGCTCGCGCACGCAGCCGCGCCGACTGGCTCGTCGGGATGAACCTCTCGCGGCTCTATAGTGTGCTGCACGACGACAATCTCTCGGTGGGTCGCGTGCAGACGCCGACGCTCGCGCTCATCGTCGCGCGCGAGCTCGAGATCCGCGCATTCGTCCCCGAGGACTACCTCGAGGCGGTCGCAACGTTCGCACCGCGCACCGACGAAGCGCAGGGCAGCTACGAGGGCACGTACGTGCGCGCCGCCGGGCGCGACCCGAGGCGATTGCCCTTCGACGGCAAGGACGCTGCCGAGATCATCCGTCGCGCGAAGACCGGCGTCGCGCGCATCGAATCCGTCGATCGCCAGTCGCGGCGACTGTCACCACCGCTGCTCTACGACCTCACCGAGCTGCAGCGCCATGCGAATCGCCTCTACGGGTTCACCGCCGAGCGAACGCTGCAGATTGCACAGAATCTGTACGAGCGACGGAAGCTCCTCAGCTATCCGCGAACGGACAGTCGCCACGTATCGCGGGCCATCGAGGTAACGCTCGCCGAGATCGTCGAAGCCGTCGCGCCGCCGTACCGCGCGCTCCTCGCGGAGGGGACCGGCTCACGGCCGCTCGGGCCGCGCTTCGTCGACGACGCGCAAGTCTCCGATCATCACGCGATCATCCCCACGGCGGAGCGGCCACCGCCCGATCTCTCGCCGGACGAACGGAAGATCTACGAGCTCGTGTGCCGACGGCTCCTCGCGGCGTGGCATGCCGAACACGTCTATGCCGTGACGAACGTCGTGACCGTCGTTGCATGGAACGATACGCGCGATCGCTATGCGAGCAGCGGCACGAGCATCGAGAGCGCGGGATGGAAGGTGCTCGACGTGCAGCTTCGCGCCACGACCACGCCGCCGCCCGGCGACGAGCGGACCCTTCCTGGCGGACTCACGGTAGGCGAGCCGCGGCGCGTCGCCGACGCGAAGGCGATATCGAAGCGCACGCGGCCCCCCGCTCGCTTCACGGACGGAACGCTCTTGACCGCCATGGAGACCGCAGGCCGAGCGCTCGAAGAAAAGGAGCTATCGCAGGCCATGCGCGAGTGCGGCCTCGGCACGCCGGCGACGCGCGCCGCGATCCTCGAGACTCTCCTCCGCCGCGGGTACATCGTCCGCGATGACAGGGTCCTCCCAGCAACGGACAAGGGCATCGCGCTCATCGCGATGGTCCACCCGCACGTGAAGAGCCCGGCGATGACCGGCGAATGGGAAGCGAAGCTCGCGAGGATCGAACGCGGCGACTACCCGCTCGACACGTTCATGCAGGAGATCGAGCGCTACGTGCGCGAGGTCGTCGCGACCGTCGCCGCGTCCTCGCCGTCGCCCTCACGCTCGTCCTCTTCTTCCACCAAATCATCCGCGCCCGCGCCCCCACCACGCACGCCCCGGCCTACCGACCTCGCCACTCTTCTCTCGACCTTTTTCGGCTTCCCCTCCTTCCGGACGTACCAAGAGGACGTCTGCCGCGCCGCCGCCGCCGGCAAGGACGTGCTCCTCGTCATGCCGACCGGCGCCGGCAAATCGCTCTGCTATCAGCTCCCTGGAATCGCGCGTGGCGGGACGACGCTCGTCGTCAGCCCGCTCATCGCTCTGATGGAGGATCAGGTTGCGCAGCTCGTTCGACGCGGGTTCGCGGCCGAGCGCATCCACTCGGGACGCAATCGCGCGCAGTCGCGCGAGGCCAGCAAGGCCTACCTCGACGGCGCGCTCGATTTTCTCTTCATCGCGCCGGAGCGCTTGAAGGTCTCGGGCTTCCCCGAGATGCTTGCACGGAGCAAACCCACGCTGATCGCGATCGACGAGGCGCACTGCATATCCCAGTGGGGTCACGATTTCCGTCCCGACTACCGCATGCTCGGCGACCGGCTGCCGCTCCTCCGTCCCGCACCGGTGATCGCGCTCACCGCCACCGCAACGCCGGCCGTGCAGGACGACATCGTCGGCGAGCTGCGCCTCGACATGCCCGAGCGTTTCATACACGGCTTTCGCCGCACCAACATCGGCGTCGAGGTCGTCGAACGCAGCCGGAACGATCGCGCCGGCGTGGTCCGCCGTCTCCTCCAGGATCTCGCACGCAGGCCGGCCATCGTCTACACGCCGACGCGCAAGGAGGCCGAGCAGCTCGCCGAAGAGCTATCGCCAGAGCTTCGCGCCGCCGCTTATCACGCGGGTCTAACCTCTGCCGTGCGCGACGACGTCCAGTCGGCATTCCTCGGAACGAAGCTCGACATCATCATCGCGACCACCGCGTTCGGCATGGGGATCGACAAGGCCGATGTCCGCACCGTGATCCACACCGCGCTCCCGGCGACGGTCGAAGGCTACTACCAGGAGATCGGACGCGCCGGCCGAGACGGCGCCCCTTCCCGCGCTGTACTGCTCTGCTCCTTCGTCGACACGAAGACGCACGAGTATTTCCTCGAGCGCGACTATCCTGATGGCGACCTCCTCGCCAGCATCCACAAGGCAGTCGGCGCCCAAGGGACCTCGCTTGCCGAGCTCCGCACGCGCACCAGAGTCAACGTCGACGTCTTCGACAAGGCGCTCGAGAA
Organism: Polyangiaceae bacterium; assembly: GCA_043742085.1. Taxonomy (GTDB): domain Bacteria; phylum Myxococcota_A; class Polyangia; order Polyangiales; family Polyangiaceae; genus Labilithrix. The sequence continues at coordinate 1,238 of JAYTZB010000618.1, read as the reverse complement.
GCTCTGGGTGCACGGCGGTGTGCAGGTCGATCCGGACGACACGGTCCGTCGCAGCACCGGCGCTTGGCGCACCGCGTACGACCGCCAGCGCGCCCACAAGCGCGAGCAGGTCGATCGGATGCTTCGGTTCACGGAGACTCCGTCGTGCAGGATGCTCCAGCTCGTCGCGCACTTCGGCGATCAGAACGACGACGGCGTTCCATGCGGCCTCTGTGACGTTTGCGCGCCTGCATCATGCATCGCGCAGACGTTCCGCGTCCCCAGCGCGCTCGAGGTCGATGCGGCGGAGCGCGTCATCGCGGCGCTCAGAGACCGTGATGGACGCTCGGTGGGTCAACTCCATCGCGATCTCTTCGGCGATGGCTCGATCGACCGGCGTACCCTCGATCACCTGCTCGGAGCGCTCGCTCGCGCGTCGCGCGTGAACATCGTTGCTGACACGTTCGTGAAGGACGGCGACACGATCAAGTTCCACCGCGTACACCTCGCGAACGGCGCGGGCGCTGCCCCGGGAGGCGCGATGCGCATCGTCGTCGTCCCGGAGCGCGCGGGCACACGACGCGGCGCCAAGGGTGGCGCGGGAGGTGGCGCCAAAGGCACGCGGCGTAGCAAGCGCCCTCCCCGACCGAAGCGTCCGCCTCGCGACACGCCCGCTGCGCACGACAGCGTGATGCCGCGCACGCGATCGGACCTCGCGCCGCTCGAGGACGCGCTCCGCGCATGGCGAACGAGCGAAGCGAAGAAGCGACGCGTGCCCGCCTTCCGCATCCTGACCGACCGCACACTGCTCGGTATCGTGCGCCTCCGCCCTCGCGACGAGGCGGAGCTCCTCGAGGTCTCCGGTATGGGCAAGACGCTCGTCGAGAAATACGGACGCGCGCTGCTCGGGCTCGTGGCGCGCCCCGATTCCGGCGGCGAGAGACGCTGACGCGGACGAAGGCGCGGGCTCGAACCCGCTCCCCGAGACGTATCTCGATTGGGCCAGGAACACTATCTCGGTCAGTCTAGGGTTAGCTATCTCGGTCGGGCTAGAATCATGCCACGACAATTGGCTCCTAAGTCAGCGTAATCTCGCGGAGTCGCACACAAAAAAGCATATTTGCCACGTTGCGAGCAGAGTCCCTACGTAGCAGGATGAGGTCATGGCAACGCTCACCAAGTCGACCTTGTGCAAAGCTGCTTTCACTCTCGTGTGCGTTTCGATCGGCGTCGCGTGCGCAGGCCCTGACGGCGCAATC
>JAYTZB010000617.1:0-4430 GCA_043742085.1 Polyangiaceae bacterium | reverse complement strand
GCCCTGCGCGAGGAGCGCCAGCATGCTCGTGAACTGCGAGAAGACGAGGACGCGATGGCCGTCCGCGAGCTGCTTCTCGAGCAGCTCGAAGAACATCTCGTACTTCGCGGACTGGCGGATGGTGACCGCCGAGCCCATGCGCACGAGCCGCGGGTCGCAGCACACCTGACGCAGCTTGGTCAGCGCGCCGAGGATCGGGATGGTGGAGGCCGCCATCCCCTTCTTGCGGATCAAGCGACGGACCTCGGCGTGCGCAGCCACGCGAATGCTCTCGTAGAGCTCGCGCTGCGGGCCGCGCAGCTCGATGGGACGGAGCACCTCCGTCTTCGGCGGCAGCTCCTTCGCGACATCGCGCTTGTGGCGGCGAAGGATGTACGGCGCGACCAGCTCGCGGAGAGCGATGAGCCGCTCCTCGTTACGTCCCTTCTCGATCGGCACGCGGTAGAAGCGACCGAAGTGGAGCTCGTCGCCGAGGAGGCCCGGGTTGACGAAGTCGAGGAGCGCCCACAGCTCGCCGAGGTGGTTCTCGACCGGCGTGCCGGAGAGACAGAGGCGGTGCTCGGCGTCGATGGCGCGCGCGGCGCCGTGCGCTCGGCTGCGCATGTTCTTGATGGTCTGCGCCTCGTCGAGGATGACCATGTGGTACGCGGTCTTCGCGACCAGCTCCTCGTCCCGGCACAGGATCGGGTAGCTCGTGATGACGATGTCGGCGCCCGCCGCCTTGTCCCACTGGCGATCGGCGCCGTGGAAGACGTGGACCTTCAGGCTGGGGGCGAACTTCTCGAGCTCACGCGACCAGTTCGAGATGAGCGACGTGGGCGCAACGATGAGCGCCGGACGATCGAGGCGACCCTCCTCCTTCTCGGTGAGGAGATGCGCGATGGTCTGGAGCGTCTTTCCGAGCCCCATGTCGTCGGCGAGGATGCCGCCCACGCCACGGGCGCGCAGGTTCTGTAGCCACGTGAGGCCTTCGACTTGATAAGGGCGGAGCTGCGCGTTGAGGCCGGCAGGCGGCGTCACCTCCACGAGCGGCGGCGCGACGAGCTGCTCGGCCCAGGTGCGTGCACGACCGGCGCCGTTGCCGCCCATCGTCAGCGTTGCGCCGTCGGCCGCGAAGGCTTCGTCGAGCGCGAGGAGCGCCGGAGCGCGCACCAGCGGGAACTCGACGCGGCCCTTCTCTCCGCTCGCGCCCTCCCAGAGCTCGGCGAGGACGCGCAGGAGCGCGCGCGCGCGCTCGGCGGGGACCGGGAGATAGAGGCCGTCGCCCACCGGAAGCGCGAGGCACTTCTTCGCGCTCTGCGCGAGCTCGGCGAAGCCCTTGCCGTTCGACCGCTCGATGAGCTCGATCAGCGCGGGCAGGAGGTTGACGCGACGTCCGTCGAGATCGATGCCGAGCTCGAGGCCGAACCAGTCGGGCCGCGCCTCTCCGCCACGCGAGCCGCTCGCGTCTCCGTCGCGCGACACGCTCTCCACGTTGGCGTACCAGGCGGGCTCGCGATGCGAGTCCACGTTCACGACGCGGAAGGGATAGTCGCGATCGATCTCGACCACCCAGCCGAGGGCGCGGAGCTGAGGGACCACGTAGGCGCTGAACGCGCAGAAGTCGTGGACGTTGCCCTCGCACCGCACGGCGTAGTCGGCGTGAACGGAGGTCGCCCAGTCGTCGAGGCAGTCGAGCGGCACGGCGCCGAAGCTCTCGAGGAAGCGACGCGCGCGCTTCTCGCCGTCGAGGTCGCGGCTCTCGTTCTCGCTCTCGTCCTCGACGCCTTCGGCATCGGAGGCGAGGTAACGCATGCCGTCGTATTCGAACGAGAGCTCGAGGAGCGGCACCTTCTCGGTCTCGAAGACGGAGCCGAGACCCTCGGTGCGGTGGATGACCACGTCGTCCGCGAAGAGGCGGATGCACGGCACGCACGCGGTCGTGTTGGTCGTGTTGGACGGGCTGGACGGGGTGTGGGGGAGACCGGGGCTGCTCCCGATCTGTGCGCTCTGCACAGGCCGGTGGCGGGCTACCGGCCGCGACTCACTGAAGGGCGCGGCGGGGACTCCATCTCCATCGCCCCATCCTCCTCGAGCGTGCGAGGTGGACGAGCCGACGTCGTGAATCGATGGCACGGACCCCTTTAGATCACAGTCGATCCGAGATGTCGATCAAGTTGCGTAAGCGCTTCGCGCGCGAACGGTCGCGATCGCTGCTCGACCGGTCGCGACAGGACGGCGGCGCCGGCAATGTTCGGAGCACCTCGGGCGTCTGACCGTCATGCAGACTGCACCGCCTCCCTGCGCGCAAGTTCCGTTCGCACCTGGCGCGCCGCCAGCACCATACGGCGCGCAACCACAATGGGTTGGGCCTCCCCCGTACCGACAGTCCAAGATGTGGGTGCCGCCGCCTCCGTCACCCCCGGCGCCGCGACCGGCTCCGCTCCGCGGAAAGGAGCTCGCGACAGCTGCCGCCATCGCGGTCGCCGTCGACCTCGCGCTCTTCAGTCGCCACGGGCTCGCGATGGGCGGCTTCGGTCTCGCGCTCCTCTTTTTCTTCGTCCCCGCCGCCCTCGCCGTCGCCGCGCACGCGCGCCGCACCTCGATCCGGCTCGCGGTCATCGCCGGGCTGCTCGCCGTCGTGGGCGCGCGATGTGCCTACGACCCGACCACCGGCACGGTGCTCTCCGGGCTCGCGCTGCTCGTCCTCTTCACGCTCACGCTGCGCGCGCGCCGGACGTTCCTGCCGGAGGCGATGGTCTCCGCGCTCTCGGCGGTCGCGAAGATGCCGTCCCGCATCGGCGCCGCGGTCGCCGGCGTCCAGCGGATCGTCGCGCGCACACGGGTCGGCAACATCGCGCTGCTGCCCATCGTCATTCCGCTCGCGCTCTCGCTCGTGTTCGCCGGCGTCTTCGCGCTCGCCAACCCGCTGGTCGCGCACGGGCTCGAGGTGGCGTGGAACGCGCTCTCGAGCGTCATCGCCTTCCCTTCTCCGCTGCGCATCTTCTTCTGGGGGATCTCGCTGGTGGGCGCCTTCGTGTTGCTCCGCCCGTCCATTCGCCTGGCCAAGGGCAGCGAGGCCGCCGTTGCCGAAGGTGAGGCGACGCCGACCTCGCTGCTCGTCGCGCGCAACGCCCTCTCTGCGCTCAACGTGCTCTTCCTCCTCTACAACGCCCTCGATGCCGCGTTCCTCTGGTCAGGAGCGACGCCTGCCGGCATGAGCACGCAGAGGTACGCGCACGCGGGCGCCTTCTGGCTCACGGTGGCGCTCGTCATGTGCACGGGCGTCATCGGCGTCATGTTCCGCGGCCCGCTCTCCCATGACGCGCGCGCCAGGACGTCGCGCACGCTCGCGTACGTCTGGATGGCGCAGGGCCTCGTGCTCGCGCTCGGGACCTACCGGCGCATCGGCATCCACATCGCGCACAGCGGGCTCTCCGACCTCCGCATCGTCGGCATCACCGGCACGACGCTGGTGGTCGCAGGCGTGGTCGCCGTCGCGTTGAAGCTCCATCGTCGCCATGCGTTCACGTGGCTCGTGCGGCGCCAGCTCGATGCGTTCGCGCTCGCGCTCGTCCTCTATGCCGTCTTTCCCACGCACCTGGTGTCGGCGCGCGTGAACGTCGCGCGCATCGAGGGCGGCGAGTACGCGCCCGTCCTTCACATGTTCCGCCAGTCGCAGCAGCCCGAGAGCGCGGCGGAGCTGCTCCCGCTGCTCGCGCACAAGGACGCCCGCGTCCGCCAGGGCGTGGCGACGCTCCTCGAGTCGGAGCAGAAGGCGCTCTCGGCCGACGTCGGCAAGCAGGGCTCGTGGCGCGAACGTGACGTCGCCTCGCGTCGCACGTTGGCGAAGCTCGACGCCGCCGGCCCGCAGATCAGCTCCATTCTCGGCACCGTGGATCGCCGCGCCGCGCGCCACGTGCTCCTCGAGATCTCGCGCGTCGCCGATGAGGGTCGCTCGCTCGAGGAAATCCTCGCCGTGCCCGACGCCGACGAGGAGACGCGCAACAGCAATGCCGGTACGCGAACGCGCAGCGACGTCTACTGAGGTGTCAGAGCGTCTTGAAGAACGCCCACGACACGTTCACCGCCTGGTTCCAGATCGGATAGTGCACCACGCCTGGCGCGAGGCAGTAGACGACCGGCTTGTCCGCGGGGCAGCCGTCGGTGGTGTAGCAGGCGGCCGGCATGGACGGCGTGCGGCTCGTGCCGCAGCCGTTGACCGTCGCCCAGTAGTTCGCGCCGTAGTCCGCGCCGATATCGGTGTTCCTGTCGCCCTCGGTCGCCATCACCGGGAGCCCGACCACGCCGGGGCACTGCGGATAGTTGTCGGCGCCGCGCGGCTCCTGCGGTGCGCTGCCGGCGTGGAAGGCCATCGCCTTGAGCACGCCCGGCTTGCGACAGGCGATCTCGTTCAGCATGAACGCGCCCTTGCTGTAGCCGAAGCCCCA
>JAYTZB010000616.1:0-2699 GCA_043742085.1 Polyangiaceae bacterium | reverse complement strand
GGCGACCGTCACCACCCCGGGCACGCTGCAGAGCGCGCACGAGGCGTATCTCGACGGCGATTTCCTCGCGGTCGGCGAGCGCATCCGCGACGTACTGCTCGACACCGGCTCGAGCGACGCCGTGAAGCAGAACGCGTTCGAGCTCCTCGACAAGGCTTACGAGGCGCAGAAGGGGAAAATGCCTTCACGCTTCGTGCTGCCGACCGGCTTTGAGGGCATCAAGTACTCCGCCGTTCGAGGCATGAGTGAGCAGGGTCCCTTCTTCCGCATCTCGCTCTACGGGCACACGCGTGACAGCTCGCACCTGAAGTCCGTTGTCGTGCGCCGGCTGCCGGACGAGACCGTGCTCGACACCACCCCCGGCAAGGGAAAAGATGCGCTCAAGCTCAAACACGACAAGGAGGGCTACGACACGTTCATCGTCGAGCGCGTCATGCAGATCCTGCCAGCGGACGGCGTGCTTTCCGTTCGTTTCGAGCTCGATGACGGCACCGTGACCGAAGGGTTCTTCATCACGCGCGGGCTCACGCCCTCCACATCGCCCGAGATCCGAACGCCGCTCTCCTCGTCGACGATCTCGGAGACCCACCCGATCGTGAGCTGGGTGCCGTTCGCGACACCCGAGTCAGCGCCGTACGAGTCACGCACGCTCAGCGTGTATCTCAGTCGCGAAGGCGCGAGCGGAGCCGCGTGGGATTTCTGGACCCAGGGTTACGGTGACCTTGCTCAAGTGCGCGTAGGAGATCATCCTCCCGCGGCGAAGACGAGCCTCCTCCCGGGCGACTACTGGCTCAACGTGAGCTGCGGCGAAGGCCGCTGGTTCGGGCCCGTCGGAGTGTTCCGCGGCGGCAGCACCATCTCGCAGTTCCACGTCGTGCCCTGAGCGTCATCAGAGAAACCGCGCGCGGAACTCCGGCGTCGGTACGCGGCATGCGTCGGTCTTGCCGAACCACGCGTAGCGATGGCGCGCGAACCAGCGGTACACGGCATCGCGGATCGGGCGCGGCACGATCCAGAAGGCTGCCAGCCAGCCCCACGGCCAGCGCAGGTAGCGCGCGATGCGGAGCGCGCCGGTCGAGTGCGTGTAGACCTTGCCGCCCTCGACGAACGCGATGGAATCGGGATCGCCGTCACCGGTCACGCCCTCGCGAAGGCGCTTCGCGTGCTCCGGCGTCGTCGCTCCGTCCAGCAACGCCGTGCCCGCATCGGACTGGAGCGCGGCGAACCTCAGCCGCGTCCCACGCTCGTGGTCGATGACGAAGTGCACTGCGCCGTCGCAGAAATTGCACGTGCCGTCGAACAGGACCACCGGAGCGTCGTCAGCCATCGCTCATGGATCGTAGGGTCCCGCGGCGCGTCTGGCCAGCTCAAGGGCGGAACGTGTTGTCTTCCTCGCCCGAGACGACCACCACCTGATCGGACGGAAGGGCGGTCATGATCTCGTTGTACGTCTTCGGCGTGTCGCGGTTGGCGAGCGCGCTGACGAACGTGAGCGACGAGGCTGCGTAGTTGCTGAAGTACGACGGCAGCACGTTGGTGGCGACGTCGAGGTACTTGGTGCCGACCGGATCGTCCGCGCCGTTCAACGCGCGACGACGATCGGTGAGCGCGGTGTCGAGATACGCGTACGTGTCGCACGAGTCGAAGAAGAACATCTGGTAGTGCTTCGGCGCGACCTTGCCCTTGGCGGCGAGCGCGTTGGTGTTCTTCGAGAGCTCCGAGTGACCGTTGTAGACGACGAGGTCGGCCTTCTCGCTGAGCGGGTCATAGCGCGCGTCGAAGTCCGCGCCGCTCGTGTAGAGCGTGCCGATGAGCAGTGACGTGATGCTCACGTCGCGATCCGCGCCGGCGACGCGGACCTTCGCCTTGATGGTGATGTCGCGGTGAATGGAGTCGGTCGTCGCGCTGGTCGTCGCCGTGGCACCGGGAAAGAGGCCCTTCGCGCGCGAGACGAACGCGTCGTACTCCTGCTCGCCCTGATCCGAGGGGCCGCCGCTGTCGGAGTAGCCGAAGATCGCGACCACGTTCAGCGCGCCGTCTTCCCAGACCTTCGCGTACTCGGGGTACCTGCCGGTGGTGACGGCCTTGTTCTTCGTGACCCTCGCGCTCGACTTCACGACGTCCGCCGCGTCGACCGTGCAACCGGTCGCGATGGGGTTGAAGTCGTGCCAGAAGACGTCGCGTCCGTACTCGTTGGTCCCGCACTTCCCGTCGTACTTGTCGTTGAACGCAGCGAGCTTCGTGGTGTCGTTCGGCAGCACGACGGCATACGTCTTCGGGACGCTCTTGCCCTTGGGCCACGCCACCGGCAACCGCGCGGTGTACTTGATGCGCTTGTTGTCGCCCTGCACCGTCTCGGTGATGGCCGACGTCTGCACGCGACCGATCTGACCGTTCGCTTGATGCTCCGACGTGAGCGCGCCGACCGTGTAGAAGAGCTGGCTCACGATCGCCTTGTGCGTGTCGTCGCCCTTCGGAGCGATCACTTCGCTCGAGAACGTGAAGTCGACGATCTGCGCATCGTTGCTGGTGATCGGCGCTTCATCACCGGCCGCGTCGTCGACTGGCTCGCTGCTGCTGGTGCTGCAGGCGAGCGCGCTGGTGGAGAGGAGCAGCGCCGCGGTAACGAAGAGGCGAAGCGGACGGAGGGCCATGGACGTCCTGGACTGCAAGCTTCGCGCCGGTTTACCTACACTTCG
>JAYTZB010000615.1:0-4953 GCA_043742085.1 Polyangiaceae bacterium | reverse complement strand
GCCACCACGCCGAGCGCGTAGAGATCCGAGCGCACGTCGAGCGGCGCCGAGCCGAACACCACCTCGGGGGCCATGTACTCGGGCGTGCCGGCGAGCTGGGCCGGGCCGTCGCCCATCTTCTCCGCGATGCCGAGGTCGAGCAGCTTCACGAGGAGGCGGCCCTGGAAGTCGCGCGTCAGGAAGATGTTGTCCGGCTTCACGTCGCGGTGCGCGACGCCGAGGCTGTGGATGCGCGCGAGGGCGCGGGCGGTCTGCTTGACGATCTCGGCGGTCTCGGCGACCGAGAGCTTGCCGGCAAACGCGATGCGGGCCGCGAGCGTCTGGCCCTCGAGGAGCTCGTACACGATGCAGGGAACGCCCGCGCGCGTGACCGCCAGCCCGAGCACCTTCACGAGATGCGGGCTCAGCATGCGCGCACCGAGGCTGGCCTCCTGGGTGAAGCGAGCGACGCGCGTGTGCGAGGAGACGTGCTCGACGTGCATCAGCTTCACGGCGACGTCGATGCCGAGAACCGTGTCGCGCGCCTGGTAGACCTGGCCCATCGAGCCTGCGCCGAGGAGGGCGCCGAGCTCGTACCGCGCCTCGAGCACGGGCATCGCGCCGACCGCGCCGCTCTTCTTCTCGCTCGAGGCCGTGGGCATCATGCCAGCCGTTGCTGCAGCGTCCGTGCCGTCCGCGGACACCGCGAAACCGTCATCGGCCTGACGCTCGGGACCTTCGCCGCCATGCCCTTGCCGGTCGCGTGGATTAGGATGCGCGGACCACGATGCCGACCGTCACATCCGCCGATGGCACCCCGATCGGGTACACCCGCACCGGCAAGGGGCCGCCGCTCGTGCTCGTGCATGGCATGTCCGCCGACGCTGCGCGATGGGCACCCGTGATGTCCGCGCTCGAAGAGACCTACACGGTCCACGCCATGGACCGCCGCGGCCGCGGCGCGAGCGGCGATCACGCGGCGTACGCGCTGCCGCGTGAATTCGAGGACGTCGCTGCGCTCGTCGGCGCCGTCGGCGAGCCGGCGTACCTCCTCGGGCATTCGTACGGCGGCCTCTGCGCGCTCCACGCGATGCTCCTCACCACGCACGTCGCGAAGCTGGTGGTCTACGAGCCTTACGCGCCCGAGGTCGCCGCGACGGAGGCCTCGGCGATCACGCTCCGCTACGAGGCGCTCGCCGCGACGGGCGAGCGCGACGCGGTGGTCGCCACCTTCCTGCGCGAGATCGTGCAGATGTCGGAGGACGAGGTCCGGATGATGCGCGCGCACCCGAGCTGGGCGGCGCGCCTCGCTGCCGCCCACACCATTCCCCGTGAGCTAAGGGCCGCCGAGCAGTTTCGCTTCGAGCCGAGTAGATTCGCCGAAACCAAGATTCCAATCACGATGTTCGTGGGCGGCGAGAGCCCGGCATTCCTGAGGGATGCCACCGCCCGCCTCCATGCGGCCCTCCCGACGAGCACCGTCGTGACGCTTGCAGGTCAGAAGCACGCCGCGATGAGCACGGCCCCGTCGCTCTTCGTCGAGCACGTACGCGCCGCCTTCGCGTCGCCCGGCTGACCCGCTCAGAACACGTAGGAGAACGAGTACGGCAAGCACGCATTCGCGCCCGTGTTCTTCACGCGGAGGCTCACGGTCGCCGAGTCGTTCAGGGTGCCCGAGCAGTTCCACGAGGGCTTCACCGCTCCGGCGCCGGAGACGCAGCAGCCCGCCTCGCCGAGGTCGCTCGTCGCTGCAGAGCCGGCCGAGCAGCTCACCGTGGTGCTGCCGCCGCCGCACTTCACGAATGCGCAGAGCTGCGTGCCGCTCGTGGCGTTCTGGATGTTCGGCTGGAGGAGCGCGAACGAGGTGTCGCTGACGGAGACGCGGTACCAGTCGACGTCCGACGCGCAGTTCATGATGCCGTGCACGGTGGTCGCGGTGTCGATGCCGTCGGTGGTGGAGAACGCCTTGCCGCTCAGCTCGTTGCCGGACGCATCGTCGCTGTCGACGCAGGCGGGCGGCGGGGTCGTGCCGGAGTCCGGCGGCGCGCCGGCGTCGGGAGCTCTGCCGCCTGCGCCGGGATCGCTGCTGCCGCCGCTTCCGCTGCCCGTGCCCGGATCGCTGCTGCCGCTGCCGTTGCCCGCGCCGCTGCCGTTGGATGCGCCGCCCGCAGAGCCCGCGCCGGGCTTGCTGCCGCCCGCGGATGCGTTGCACGCGCCCTGCGTCGCGTCCGCGATGCCGCTCACGGTGAGCGGCGCGGCGTCGGCGGCGGTGGTGACCTCGGGGATCGGTACCGTGATCTCGGGGAGGTCGATGCTCTTGTTCAGCGGCGCCGGGAGCTTGAGGACGATCTTGCCCTTGAGCACCAGCGTGCCACCGGTCTTCGTCTCGCCCGCGTAGCTCGCCGTGCCGCCCGCGACCGACAGGCACGTGGCGTGGAACTTCGACGTGAGCTTGCTGCCCTTCACGACCGTGAGGACGAGCGAGCCGGGGATCGACCCGAGCGGGATCTCGGGAAGCGTCGTCTCGGGCAGGTCGGCGCTCGCTTCGGCCGACTCGGCGGCGTCGAGGAGGAGACCGTCGAAGGGCACCGAGCCGGCGATCGGGATGTCGATGTCCTTCAGGCCGGGGAGCTCGCCGCCGCTCGGCTCCGCGGCTGCTTCGATGGCGAGGCCGCCGCCCGCGGAGAGCGTCAGCTGCACCTGTGCCGGCGAGCCTTCGGGAATGAGGCCGGTGTCGAACTTGAACGACGAGAGCGGCGTGACCGCGGCCTCGAACGTCAGCGCCGATGCGCCGGCAGATGCAGCGGGTCCAAACCACTACAGCGGCACGACCAATTTCAGAGACTTACGTCTCTGGCACGGCGAGTTTTTGGATCGGTCCCGATCCACGGATGGTTCAGGCGAACGACGACGGCAGCCCGGCTTGCTTGAACATGTTGAGGAGGCCGGTCTTGTCCGTGGCCTTCATCCAGGCCTCCTTCGGCTCGACCTGTTTGCCCTGGACGAGAGCGAGGAGCGAATCGTTCATCGTGACCATGCCGACGTTCTTCGACGTCTGCATGACGCTCGCGAGCTGGAACGTCTTGCCGTCACGGATGAGCGACGTGACCGCGGGGGAGCCGAGCACGATCTCGTGTGCGGCCACGCGTCCGCCGCCGATCTTCTTGCAGAGGACCTGCGCGACGACGCCCTTCAGCGACTCGCTGAGCATCACGCGGATCTGCGCCTGACGATCGGTGGGAAACTGATCGATGATTCGATCGACGGTGCTCACCGCAGTGGTGGTGTGGAGCGTGCCGAACACGAGGTGGCCGGTCTCCGCCGTCTCGATGGCGATGGCGATGGTCTCGAGGTCGCGCATCTCGCCGACCAGCACGATGTCGGGATCCTCACGCAGCGCGGCGCGGAGCGCGTTCTTGAAGCTCTTCGTGTGCTGCCCGACCTCGCGCTGGTTGACGAGGCACTTGATGTTCTTGTGAACGAACTCGACCGGATCTTCGATGGTGATGATGTGATCGGAGCGGTTCTTGTTGATGTAGTCGATCATCGCCGCGAGCGTGGTCGACTTGCCCGACCCGGTGGGACCGGTGACGACGACGAGGCCCTTCGAGAGCCAGCAGAGATCGATGCAGGCCTTCGGCAGCCCGAGCTTCTCGGTGGTGATGATCTCGATGGGGATCTGGCGCATGACCGCGCCGACGCCGTTGCGATCCTCGAACACGTTGATGCGGAAGCGCCCGAGACCGGCGATCTCGTAGGCAAAATCGGCGTCGTGGAGCTCGGCGAAGTCCTTCTTCGCCTTGTCGTTCATGATCTCCTGCACGAACGCGCTGACCGCTGCGCTCGTGAGCACCTCGCGGTCCTTGCTGAAATGAATCTCGCCGTGGACGCGCATGACCGGATGGTTGCCGGACGAGAGGTGGAGGTCGGACGCCTTCGCGGCCATCATCTCGCGGAGGAGCGTGTCGATCTTCGCGGGGGCGCCTCGCGGCGCCTCCTCGGCGCGCGGAGCGTCGGCACGCGGAGCGTCGGCACGCGGGGCATCGGGACGTGCGACCGGCACCGGGGTCTTTTCGGCCTTGAAGGTGATGGTCGGCTTCGTGGGATCCGCGCCCGACCCGGACGACGCCGGCGACGGCGCAGCGGCGGCGGCCACCGCAGCTTGTCCGCGCGACATCGCCGCGAGCTGGATCGCAGGGCTGCTCGGCGCGCGCATCTGTCGGCTACGGCGAGAGCGCGGGCCGAGGTCCTTCGGCATGTCGTGCGGGAGCTGGATGCGCTGCGGCGTGGCCTTGGCCGGACGGATCACCAGCCCGATGCCGGAGGCGGTCCGCGCGATCTCGATGACGTAGAGCGTCTCGCCGTGCTCGTAGCGCACCGTGCGCGGCCGCTGGCTCGGCAGGTCGGCGAGCTCTGCTTGGGAGAGTAGATCCGAGGCGGCGGCGAGGATGAGCCGCTCGTTCATCGGTTGCGAGGCGACATCACGGGTCTGCCCGTCGAGCGCGACCCTCGGCGGCTGGCCTGGCGTGAGCCGCAGCTCATCGGCCTTGGCTTTTTCGAGCATGAAGAAGAGCGGTACGAGATTCGACAAACGGCGTCCTCCAGACCGCAGCAGAATACGTAGCCTCGGGCCTCCGCGTGAAAAATGCGGTCGACCCCTGGAACCGTGCGTCATACTCCGGTGGTCATGGCGAGAGCGCGGATCAGCCGGAGGGCCATCCTCGCAGGCGGCGCGGCCCTGCTGGGGGTCGGCGCCTTCGTCGAGCTCCAGTCGCTCGAGGGCTGCTTCGACCATCGTTACTCGCCGGGGACCTCGGGGAACCGCTATGGCGACTCCATGGCCGCCCTCGAGCGCGGCGGCCCGACCGGTGTCGCGCGCGCGTCGGTCGTTCATGTAGGGCATTCGACGCACCTGCTCTGCATCGACGGGCTCCGGCTCCTCACCGACCCCTGGTTCTACGATCCCGCGTTCGG
>JAYTZB010000614.1:0-1564 GCA_043742085.1 Polyangiaceae bacterium | reverse complement strand
GCAGGAGCGGCCGCCGCCGATCCTCGCGCCGTGACTGGCGTGCCCTGCGACGTCGCGGGCGTCCTGATCACGCGCTGCGCCGCGTGCCATGGTCGTCCGACGTCGAACGGCGCGCCGATGTCGATGGTGACGTACGAGGACCTCACGGCGGCCTCGAAGAGCGACGCCAGCAAGAGCGTGATCGTGCTCGCCATCGAGCGCATGCGGGACACGACCCGCCCGATGCCGCCTACCGGCGCGTCGGACGGCGACATCATGGTCCTGACGGCCTGGATCGCCGCAGGACTGCCAAGAGGGACATGCGCAGCTCCGCTCGACGAAGGCGGCGCTGCCGTCGAGACGCCGACCGTCTGCACCAGCAACTCGTTCTGGAACACCGGCGGCGAGCCGTCGGCCTTCATGCTTCCCGGCGCTCCCTGCCTCGGCTGCCACCGCGGCGAGGACGGGCCGGTGCTCGCTGCCGCCGGGACCGTGTATCCGACCGCTCACGAGCCGGACGACTGCAATGGAATCGGCGGCGGCGTGACCATCGTGCTCACGGATGGGAAGGGTCAGACCCTCACGATGCAGGCCAACGAAGCCGGAAACTTCTTCGCGACCTCGGCGATCGCGACGCCCTACCGCGCCAGGGTCATCGCAGGCGGGAGGACACGGGCCATGGGGACGCCCCAGACCTCGGGCGATTGCAATGCTTGCCACACCGAGGCGGGGGACTCGAAGGCGCCGGGCCGCGTGATGGCACCGTGAGTGGGCCCTTGGAGCGATAGAGCGTAGGATGACGCGCGATGCGCTGGCTGTTCCACCTCGTTCGCGCCGACGACCTCGGCTGGGGGAGCGACGGCCGCTATGCGCCGCCGTCGCTCGCGAGAGAGGGCTTCATCCATGCATCCTACAAGGATCGCGTGGAGGAGAGCGCACGCCTGTATTTCGAGGCGGCGGACGTGCCCGGCCTGCGGGTCATCGTCATCGATCCGCGCCGCCTCGACGTGCCCGTCGAGGTGGCCGACACGCCGCGCGGGCCCATGCCTCACGTTCACGGCTCGATCCCGGTCGATGCCGTGCGCGTGATCGGCCTCGATGCGCTCGAGACCCAGCCCGACCTCGTGACGGGCACCCGCATCGCGCTCGTGGCGTTCCCGGGGCTCACGCTCCTCGATCTGGTCGGCCCGCTCGATGCGCTCTCGCGCATCGCGACCATGGGCTTCGACCCGACCACCACGTGCGAGGTGATCGCGCTCGCACGACGGCAGGAGGCCGCCGACCGGGAGGACGATCCGCCGGTGGTCTGGTCGGCATGGGGCGCGGAGCTGATCGCCGCACGCCATCGCCCGGCCCTCGACGCGTTCGACGTCCTGGTGGTCCCCGGCGGACCCGGGACGCGCGCGCTCGAGAACGACGCGGAGGCGATCGCGTGGCTCGCGACGTTTCCCGCGAACCGCCTCCTCGCGAGCGTCTGCACCGGCGCGCTGTTGCTCGGCGCGGCGGGTCGGCTCCGCGGCAAGCGCGCGACCACGCATCACACGATGCTCGGCGACCTCGCCCGCTTCGGTGCCGTCGCCGTCGC
>JAYTZB010000613.1:0-6715 GCA_043742085.1 Polyangiaceae bacterium | reverse complement strand
GCTCGCTCGAGGACGGCGCCGCGGGCGTGGTCACGGCGCGCGTCGTCGAGGCGCTCTGCGAGAAGGCCGGCGTCGACACCGCAACCGCCGAGGTCGTCGCCGCCGCCGCGACCCCGTACGCGATGAGCTACATCAAGAGCCACCTCGGCGGCTGAGCGGCTCAGCGCAGAGCACGAGAGCAGCGGCGGCGCCTCGGTAGCGCTACGCTGACCACGTGGCCGACTCGCCCTCGCCAGCGCCCCGCTCGAGCCCCAAGATGCGCGACTGGCGCTCGCCACGGACCGCCGCGGCATTCGTCCTCGCGTATGCGCTCCCGGTCATCGTCGCCAGGACGCATGCGTTCCAGCTCGTCGACATGGCGCTCTGGAGAATGGACGCTGGGCTCGACGAGCTCCTCCAGATGGTTGCCGGCATCATCGGTCCCTCGTACGTCGCGGGCCTCGTCGGCGCGACCATCGCGACGGCGCTCGGGTTCCTGGTACGGACCATCGCGCGAGCACGACTCCGCGCTGGCCAGGCCGACCCGCTCGACCCGCTTCGTGCGCTCGCATCGGCGCATCCGCGTCGTGCTGCGGCGTTGCTCCCGGCGCCAGCGGTGGCGTGGGTCGCGCTGGTCGCTGCTCACAACCTCAGGATGTTCGACTATCACCGCTCGTTCTCGCTGCTGCCCGGGCTGATCCTCCCCGTGGCCATCGCTCTCCTCGCGCATGTCGCGCTGGCCCGGCGCGGACTTCGCGCGCTCCTCGCGCCGACGCTCGACGAGGCCGAAGCCGGCGCAGAGCTTGCGGACGCCGACGGCTTCACCTTCGACGCGGTGGCGGTGACGCGCGAGACGCGCGCCGCGGTCGGCGGGCTCGCCGCGGTCTCGGCGATCATGACCGCTGCGATGTTCGTGCTTCCCGTCTCGCGGATGCGCGATCCCGCCTTTCTTGGCGCGCTTGCCGCCTACGTCGCCTTGACCGCGAGCGCCGCGTTCCTCTTCCGGCGCGCATCGCGCATCTCGATCGGCCTCGACGGCGTCTTCGTGCGCGGCTCGTCGCGCGCTCGCTTCTTCGGTTTCCGCGACATCGACGGCGCGGAGGTGCGCGGCAGCGACCTCGTGCTCCTGCGAGGCCAGCACGTCGTGCTTCGCCTCCAGCTCCACGGCAAGGACGCCTCGCGGCGCGATGCGCTGCTCGTCCGACTGCAGGCCGCCATCTCCCGAGCCGTCGCCGAGCGCGACGATCCGGCGACGAGCTTCGTGAGCGGCGCATCGACCGCCGACATCACGCGCGCCGCCGAGGGCGGAGCCGACTACCGCAAGCAGGCCGTCTCACGCGAGCAGCTGTGGGCCGTGCTCGAGGGCCCGGCCATCGACACCACGTCGCGCCGCGCCGCTGCCGAGGCCCTCTCGCGATCACGTGAGCCGACCGAGCGCGCCCGTCTTCGCATCGCCGCGGAGCAGTGCGCGGAGCCGTCCGTTCGCACCCGGATGAACGAGCTCCTCGCCGGCAACCCCGAGGACGACGAGGGCGACGCGAGCAAGCACGGGAGGCTACTGCGTCGTCATTGGCCGTGACGCATCTCGCCGTCGCTCTCGGCCCGGGCGCCGCGCGGCACCGGGAGGAGCACCACGAACTCGGTCCCTCGCTCGCGCGGCGTCGTGCTGCGATGGACTTCGCCGCGATGCGCGGTGGCGATCTCGCGTGCGATTGCCAGCCCCAGCCCCGCTCCTTCGGGCGCGACCGCACGTGAGCGGGGACCACGGTAGAAGGGCTCGAAGATGCGTCCCTGCTCCTCGTCCGACACGCCCGGTCCATCGTCTTCGACGGAGATTCGGACGGAGTCGTCGGTGCTCCTGACCTCGACGCTCACGTGCCCACCGATCGGCGAATAGCGGACGGCGTTCTCGACGAGGTTGCGCAGCATCCGCTCCAGATCGTCGCGTTGCCCCACGACGGTCGATCCGTCATCGTGCAAGTTGAGCTCGACGCTGCGCTCCTGGGCGAGCTGGCTTACCGAGCGCACCGCTCCATCGACCAGATCGCGCGTCTGAACCAGCGCGTGCGGGCGGCGCTGATGGCTCGCGTTGAAGAACGACAGGAGCTCGTGCACGAGGAGCTTGATCCGCCTGGTGTCTTCGAGCGCCACCTCGACGGACGCACGGTAACCAGCGTTGTCGCGCGGCTTTCGCAGGGCTTGCTGGAGATCGGTGTAGAGTGCAGTGATCGGAGTCTGGAGCTCGTGCGCGGCGTTGGCGACGAATCGCTCCTGCGCGGCCATCAGGGCGGCGAGGTGCTCGATCATCGTGTCGATGTCGCTTGCGAGCTGCGCCATCTCGCCGTCCACGGTCTGACTTCGGACACGCGCGGTCAGATCTCCTGCCGCAACCCGTCGAGCGACGTCGGCGATCTCGCGGTGGTCCCGGGTCAGCTTTCGTACGAGCCAAATCGAGACCTGCAACGACCACGCGACGGAGACGATCAACGCGATCAGGACCGCCCGCGCCAGGTATGCCGCGTCGCCGTCGAGGTCAGTTCGAGGCGCGGCTAGAATGAGCACGTCGTCCTCTCGATCGGGAATCGGCACGAGCACTCCCCGAAGGTGTTCCTTGCCGCACCACAGATCGAAGGGGCTGAGCAGCTCCCGGGTGATCCGCTCGCGCGATGGAACCCGACACGATGAAGGACCGAACGTGGGCGTGGAAGCGAGCACCGTCCCGTGCCCCGAATAGATTGCGCCATACTTCGTGAGTGGCCCGACGTCGTTCGCGTATGGCCCCGGGCGGTCGCTGATCGCGAGTTGCGTGCCGCCGAGTTGGCTTGCTTCGAAGGCCTCCTCGGTGGCCTCGGCGAGCAATGCCTTGTCGAGCTGTCGCTCCTGGGTGTGATTCACGGCTGCCGAGACCGCGGCAAATGCGCCGCCGAGGGTAACGACCGTCATGGCCGTGATCGCCACGATGAGTCGGGTGCGGAACCTCACGGCTTGAAGTCCATGTTGAGCCGATAGCCCGCACCCCTCACCGTCTGGATGACCTCCGCGTAGGAGCCGAGCTTGTTACGAAGGCGGTTCATGTGGACTTCAACCACCGAGGTGCCGGGCTCGTGGGTCGTGCTCCAGACCTCGGCGAGGAGCTCGGTGCGGCTGACCGGCCCTCCCAGACGATTCGCGAGGCACACGAGCACGTCGAACTCGCGGGTCGTGAGCTCGACCTTCGCTCCTGCGACCGTGAGACGCCGAGCTATCCGATCGACCTCGAGCTCGGCGACGCGGAAGCTGGTGCGGAGGTCGCGGCGAACGAGCGCGTCGATGCGAGCGAGGAGCTCTTCCACCTCGAAGGGTTTGCAGAGGTAGTCGTCGGCGCCCGATCGAAGACCCAACACACGATCGCCGAGGTCCGACCGGACGGTGAGCATCAGGATCGGCGTGTTGCACCCGGCTCCGCGCAGCTCCTTGCATAGCGACAGCCCGTCCATGTCCGGGAGCATCCAGTCGAGCACCACCACGTCGAAGTTGAGCGCGCGCGCCCGCTTCGATCCTGCTTCGCCCGTCGAGCAGAGCTCGACGACGAAGTTCTCCTCTTTCATCACCCGCGAGAGGGAAGCGCCGAGCCGAGGATCATCCTCGACGATCAACACCTTGATGTGCACACCGCAACGCTAGCCCCGTCGCGGGACCCGTGCGGAAGCTTACGAAAACGTAAGACCTTTCACGAAAGCGTAAACGAACTCCTGCGCACGCTCCGCTATCTGGATCAGGATCGTTCGAGCGTGCAGCGACACGTCGCGACGCACGAGCGAATCGCCTTCGAGGAAGCCCCAACGAGAACCATGATCAACGCGCGCATCAACGGCACGTTTCCGCTCCTCCTGGCGCTGCTGGGCAGCGCCGCCGCCTGCGACCGCAAGGCCGGCGCCGGCACCCTCCCGCCCGCGCCGCCGAACGAGGTGCTGCTGACGAAGGAGCAGATGGCACGAATGAAGATCGTGACCGCCCCCGTCGACCTCCAGGACGTCGACGACACGGTGCTCGCGAGCGGGAAGGTCGCGTACGACGATCAAAAGGTCATCCACGTCTTCTCGCCGGTGGCGGGCAAGGCGGTCAAGGTGGTGGCGCAGCTCGGCACTCCGGTGAAGAAGGGCGATCCCCTGGTCGTCATCGAGTCGCCCGAGATCGGCGTCGCCACCTCGGACGTCGGCAAGGCCAAGGCAGATCTCATCGCGGCGGAGCACGATTTCCAGCGCCAGAAGGAGCTCCTCGATGCACACGCTGCCTCGCAGAAGGACTTCGAGGTGGCGGCGGACAACTACCGCAAGGCCAAGGCGGAGATGGAACGCGCCGAGCAGAAGGCGAGGCTCTTCCGCCAGGGGGACGTGACCGGCCAGACCTATACGCTCCGCTCCGACATCGCCGGCGAGGTCTTCATGAAGGCCGTGTCGCCGGGCATGGAGATCGCTGGCCAGTACGGCGGCGGCACGCCTGCGGAGCTCTTCACGATCGGTCAGGCCGATCGCGTGTGGGTGCTCGCTGACGTGTTCGAGCTGGACGTCCGGCGCGTGAAGGTAGGCTCGAAGGTGGTCGTGAGCGTCACTTCGTGGCCGGAGCGATCGTTCGAAGGAAAGCTGGACTGGATCAGCGGCGCGCTCGATCCGAGCACGCATGCGACGAAGGTGCGCTGCACGTTCGAGAACCCAGACGGCGTGCTCAAGCCCGAGATGTTCGCGACGGTGAGGATCTCCGTCGACGTGAAGAAGGCGATCGCCATCCCGCGGTCCTCGGCGCTCCGCTTCAGCGAACAGACGGTCGTCTTTCTCGATCGCGGGATGGGTAGCGACGGCCGAGAGCGCTTCGAGCGCATTCCGGTCACCGTCGATGAGGGCGAGGGCAGCGAGTGGCTCACCGTCGATCACGGCCTGGCCAAGGGCGATCTGCTCGTGACCAGCGGCTCGATCCTCCTCTCTTCGATGCTCTAGGGAGATGCTTCGATGATCGAGAAGATCGTTCGCTTTGCCCTCAAGGTCCCTGCCTTCGCGGTCCTCCTCGCGCTCGGGCTCATCGGCATCGGCAGCTATTCGTACAGCGAGCTGAACATCGAGGCGTACCCCAATCCGGTACCGCCGCTGGTCGAGGTCATCGCTCAGCCGCCGGGATGGAGCGCCGAGGAGACGGAGCGTTACGTCACCGTTCCGCTGGAGGTCGGGCTTGCCGGAATGCCGGGCCTCGATCACATCCGCTCCCAGTCGCTCTTCGGCCTGACCGACGTGAAGTGCTACTTCAAGTGGGGCACGAAGTACGAGGACGCTCGGCAAGAGGTCATCAACCGCCTCCAGTTCGTCTCGCTGCCGCAGGGCATCCAGCCCACGATCTCGCCATGGAACGCCATCGGCGAGGTGTTCCGATACACCGTCGTCGGCAAGGGCTACACCGTCCAGGAGCTCAAGACGGCTCAGGACTGGGTGCTCGAGCGCCAGTTCAAGCAGGTGCCCGGCGTCGTCGACGTCGTGAGCTACGGAGGCGAGAAGAAGGAGTTCCACATCGGCGTCGACCCGTATCGCCTCAAGGGTCACGGCGTCACGCTGCAACAGGTCACGCAGGCGATCCAGAACGCCAACGTCAACTCGGGGGGACAGCGCCTCGAGATGGGCGAGCAGTCCTACGACATCCGCGGCATCGGTCTGCTGCGGGACGTCCACGACATCGAGGACATCGTCGTCGTCGTCATCAAGGGCACACCGGTGCGGATGCGGGATGTCGCGGACGTGTCGATCGGCGCAGCCCCGCGCCTCGGTATGGTCGGCATCGACGATCTGCCCGATGTGGTTCAGGGAACGGTCCTCATGCGCTACGGCTCCGAGACGAAGCCGACGCTCGAGGGGATTCACGCCCGGATCGACTACATCCGTAAGAATCACATCCTGCCGCCGGGCATGGATATCAAGCCGTATTACGACCGCGGCGAGCTGGTCGGGCTGACCACGTCGACCGTGATGGAGAACGTGCTCGTCGGCATCGTGCTCGTCAGTGTCGTGCTGCTCGTCTTCCTCGGCCACCTTCGGGCGGCGCTCATCACTGCGGTCACGATTCCACTCGCGCTGCTCGGCGCGTTCACCGGCATCGTCTTCACGAAGACGTCAGCGAACCTCATCTCGATCGGAGCCGTCGACTTCGGCATCGTCGTCGATTCCTCCGTCATCGTGATGGAGAACATCTTCCGGCACCTCGGCAGCCACGGCAAAGGCACGATGAAGCAGCGAGTCCTCGCTGCAGCACACGAGGTCGGAACGCCCATGGCGTTCTCGACGCTGATCATCGGTAGCTCCTTCATTCCGCTCTTCACGATGACCGGCGTGTCGGGCGTCATCTTCTCGCCGATGGCGCGCACGTACGCATTCGCGATCGGTACGGCGATCCTCCTGTCGCTGACGCTGTTGCCGGTCCTGGCATGGAAGCTCATCCCGGCCGGTACGGAGGAGAAGGATCCCTTCGCGATGCGCGCCCTGCATCGTGTCTACACGCCGATCGCTGACGCGTTCCTCCGCTTCCCACGGCTCGCGATTCCGTTGCGCGTGGTCGTCATCGCGGCGTGCGCGTGCTTGTTTCCGTTTCTTGGCGGCGAGTTCATGCCCAAGCTCGAGGAGGGGAACCTCTGGATTCGCGCGACGCTCCCCACGAGCATCTCGCTGACCCAGAGCGCGAAGTACGTCGGCGAGATGCGCAAGATCCTTCGCGGCTGCCC
>JAYTZB010000612.1:0-3230 GCA_043742085.1 Polyangiaceae bacterium | reverse complement strand
GTCGTGTCGCCGTTGGCGAAGCGATCGACCATGAACATGTAGAGGAGGCCGTCGCGGTAATCGAACGCCTCGTCCTCGACCCAGAAGGGGAGGTCGATGGGATCGGCAGAGCGCATCTTGCCGTCGGTGGCGACGAGGCTCAGCACGTGCTTGCCCTTCGCGAGGCCGGGGAACGAGAAGTCGACGGCACCCGCGGCGTTGTCGATCGTCCACGAGCCGGCGGGGATCGGCGCGCGATCGAGGCTCGCGCTCATGCCGGTGGCAGGCGTGCCGTCGTTCGCCATGCGGACGTCGACGCGCACCTTCATGTCGCCGCTCGATCCGGAGGTCGCGACGGCGACCTTCTCCGAGACCAGCTCGGGGCCGAGCTCGCACTCGGGGAGCTTCAGCGCGGAGTTCATCTCGCCGCCGATGATCTTGCGGTACCGGCCAGCGGGATCGAGCGTCCAGTTGCCGTCGATGATCAGCTTGTAGCCGTAGAGGATGCCGCCCTGGAGCTTCGTGCTCGGCGTCAGCTTCACCTCGAAGCCGCTGCTCGTCTTCGTCATCGGCAGCGCGTTGGTCTGCCAGTCGGTGAACTCACCGGCGAGCTTCACGTCGTTGCCGCCGCCGCCGTAGCCGATGGTCAGCGTGCAATCGCGCTTCGCGAACGTGGCGCTCTGATCGAAGACGATCGCGGTCTCCTGCTTGCCGCCGTCCGGCGTGACGCCCGCCTCGTTGTCGACGGCGACACCTGCTTCGGGCACGGCGCCCGGCGGCTGGGCCCGCGCGGGATCGTCCTTGCTCGACGAGCACGCGGCGGCGCCGGCTCCGAGGAACGTGACGAGGCCGGTGACGAGGAGAGGAAGCGCGGCGCGGCGGAGGAGCATGGGCGGCGTGTGGCGTACCTCACGCTTGAGTGACGAGCAAGGCGACCGCAGCCGTTTACCGGGAAAATCCCGCGCCGCGGGCGTCTCCGTTGCGACTCAGCGCGGCTCAGCGGGGGGCGTGGCTGGCGGGCGACGCGGGCGGCGAGGGCGCGGCTCCCGGCGGGCCGCCGCCGAAGCGCATGCCCATGCCGTGCTGCACGGGCGGCGCTGCGAAGCCCTGGCTCGGAGCGCCGGCGCTCGGCCCGGCGTTGCTGCCGCGTGGCGCTCCTCGTCCGCCATACCCGTAGGCGTAGCCGCCGTAGCCGCCGTGGGCGACGGGCGCGCGATCGTGATCGCCCCACCACTCCCGGCGCGTCGGAATCTGCGTCAGCGGCTTGTCGCCGGCATAACCGAGCGAGACGGTCTCCTGCAGGCGCGTTGCCTGGCGGGCCGCGATCGTCGGAGTCGGCTCGACGGGCGCCGAGAGCGTCTCGACCGTCGCCGCGCACGGGCACATGCCCGGGCTAGGGCTCGGGGTGACGTCGCGCACCGTCATCGGCTCGGGCCGGCCGCAGCCAAAGGCACTGAGGGCACAGCCGAGGACCACTCCGAGCACCCATGCGTAGCTTCGCATCTGCAGAGCTCAGAATTCGGTCCCCGCCCTGCTCTGTCAATGGCGATCGCGAATCAGTCGCGGCTGGGCGCAGGCTGGAGATAGCGCGCGACGTAGTCGCCGATGGTGATTTCCGTACCGGCCGCGCGCGTGAGCACGAGGCCCTTGTCGGTGGGATCGCTCGCGCCCGTGGCGGCGGGAGCGCTCGTCGAGACCGCCCTCGTGGCCGCGACCGCCGCCTGCTCCGAGCGCTCCGCCTGAGCCTGCTCGCCCTGCTGCTGCGTGTCGGTCGACGGCTCGTTGGCGCCGGGATCGCGGAGGAAGTCCTCGCGACGAGGGCCGCTGGGCGCCGACAGGTCGTAGCAGCCGGCGAGGCTGGAGAGCGCGAGAGCAAGCGCGGGGATCGACAGGAACATGCGCACGGCGGACATCTTGCCCATGGTCGATGCATGGAAGGGGCCAGCATCGCTTCGCCGTCATTCCGGCGCTTTCCGCGCTGCGGGCCACAGTCCGCGAGGACGACGGGACGCACTCCGAGTGCACCGTGATGCACTCTTGCTCGTCGGCGCAGCTCGCGTTCGCCGCGATCACGGGGCTCGGCTCCCGGTGCGAGGGGATCCAGGGCGCGCGTGGTGAGCGGTGCGCACGCCGGCGGCGTTGCGCGAGGGGCAACCCGGGAAAGACATGGCCGGAACGTCGAGTGCGGTGATTCGCAGCGCCACGGCGGCTCGCTACGGCAGAGGCGTGTAGCTTGCACTCATCGGCTTCGGCCCATGCTCCCGAACCGAAAAAGCGCCCCCGCCCCTCGTCGATCCCCCGCGATCGCCGTCGAAATTCGCGTCCCCAGCCTCGGGACGTCCTTCGGCGCGCTCGCCTCCAGCATCCGCCCCGAAGGCGTCTTCCTGTCGACCTTCCACACCCTCCCGCCCGGCAGCGCGGTCATCCTGACGCTCTCCCTCGCCGACGGCCCGGTCGTGCTCGACGGCCTCGTCGTCGACCACGGCGATCCGGCCGGGATGGGCATCGCGGTCGCGTTCGTCGACGTCGATGACGCCGCGCGCGTGGCCCGCGTGGCATGACCGACGTGTCGCGGACCACGCGAACGCGGAAGCGCGAAGAGCGGGTAGCAGCAGCCAGCGTAACGCAGGTCTGAGTTACCTATTTCCGGGACGATGGCCAGCGGCCGTGCTAGGTCCCGGCACCCAAGTGCGCCGCTCGTCGTCGTTGCCGGACCGCCCCGATCGCGTCGTGTCGTCCTCGATCCGCGGGAGCGCGGCGGCGATCCTCGCAGCGGCGCTGACGCTCCTCGCGTCGCCCGCGCTCGCGCAGGAGCAGCCGCCCGCCGCGCCCGCACCCGCGCCCGCGCCCAGCGTCGTCGTGGTGCCGGCCGCAGCTGCGCCCGCGCCTGGCACCGGCGACGCGTCCCGCGCCGATGCGCCGGTCACGTCCGACACGAGCGGTCCGTCGGTCCCCGGCGCGACGTCGCCCGGCCTCGGCCGAGGCAACGAGCCCACGCGCGTCGTCACCGAGAAGCCCTCCGACCACGAGGGCAAGTTCGAGTTCGGCTCCTACGGACGCGTGTATGCTGCAAGCGATTTGCGCGGCGGCACCGGTCGCGGCAGCAACGTCGTCGCCTTCGGCCCGCGCATCGTCGACGAGGGCAGCTACGCCGAGCTCGAGCTCCGCCGCGAGGACAAGTGGAGCGAGCGCGTGAAGGGCCGCGTCGTCGCGACGCTGGCGCTCTTCCCGCCGTTCTTCCATTTCTCCGG